>JABMQX010000515.1 GCA_013203085.1 bacterium
AAAGCGTGTCGCCGGAGTTGTTCATTCAGTCGCTCTCTGTCCATCTCCTGTAGCTCCTTCTCCTTCACCAACTCCACGCTTCTGCGGTAAAGCTATGATACAATATGTTCGTAAATCCGCCACTCAAATAGAGCCGCACCCAGATCATCTCCGCCGATCTTCATCGCAACGCGTGGTCAAGCCCTCTGTTCCAAGCGCCGCCCTTACGTCGCCCAGCGTTCGCGCCACGCCGCCCGTTCGCGACTCAACTGTCTTTCTCGCGCGCCGGCCCATCTCCCCCGCCGCCGTCTCATCCGAAAGCAGATAATCGAAAGCCGAAACAAGCTCCCGAAAACCGGAGACCTGAATCGCTCCTCCCTCCGCAAGGAGAATGTCCGCCACTTCCCGGAAATTATCCATTCGATTCCCGAAGACGACCGGCTTCCCACAGACCGCCGGCTCCAGCGGATTATGTCCTCCTCTTTCCGCCAGGCTCTTTCCCACAAATGCGAAACTTGCCGCGCCGTAGAACTTCGTCAGCTCGCCGAGAGTGTCCAGAACCAACACATAATGATGCAAATCGCAAACAAATCCCGCGGACCTCATCCGGTGAGGAACTCTCATCTGCCCGAGCAAGCTTTCCACTTCCCCAAATCGTTCCGGGTGCCGTGGAGCGATGATAAGGAAGAGGTCGGGGTACTTTTTCCTCAACTCCATGTGAGCCTTAACGATAAGCTGCTCCTCCCCGCGATGAGTGCTCCCCGCAACGATGACCCTTCTTTCAAGAATCCCCAGCTTGTTTCGCAGCCTTTGCACCCCGGCTTCGGAGGGTGCCGACAAAAGTGCCGCCTCATACTTCATTGACCCCATAACGGATACAACCTCCGCAGGCGCTCCAAGCTCGAGCATCCTTTCCCTGCCCTGTTCCGTTTGCATCCCAATGAAGGAAAAGGAGCGAAGCAGTTCCCGGACGAACACCCTGAATCTCCGATAGCGACGAAAACTTTTGTCGGAAAGCCGCCCGTTCACCAGCAGCAGCTTGATCCCCCTCCTTCTCGCCTCCCGGATCAGATTCGGCCAGATTTCAGTCTCCATCAGGATAATAAGACGAGGCGAAAACAGCGACATCACTCGCCCCACCGCGAAGGGAACATCCACAGGAAAGTAAATGACGAGGTCACCCCCAGCGGCAACCTTTTTCAGGCAGACCCCATGCCCCGTCACCGTCGTCGTGGAAAGAAGAAGCTGATACTCAGGGAGATGCCTCCGAATTTCCCTAACGAGAGGCGCCGCAGCAAGAACTTCCCCCACCGAAACCGAATGAATCCAGATGACCGGCTTCCCCGTTAGCTGCCTGACGACGCGATCGGGAACAAACCCAAGCCTTTGAAACAAACCAGTCCTATGTTTCCTCTCCGTTAGGACACGAAAAAGAAAATAGGGGACCAAAGGGACAAAAGCAAAAAAAATCGCCAGATCGTATATCGTGAACATGCAACTAACCATGCACGCCGAAGAAGGGCGTGCAGAGAACCTCGATTGCGAACAGTCTCGGCTATGCCCTGGGGTGCGCCTTAGAATACACTTCCTGCATCTTTTCCGTCGAGACGTGCGTATAAATCACCGTTGATGAAAGGGACTTGTGTCCCAAGAGCTCCTGTATGGACCGGAGGTCTGCGCCGGCATTAAGCAAGTGCGTCGCAAACGTGTGCCTCAAAGTGTGGGGCGAAATGCCCGCTTTGAGGGCTGTCAGCCTGACATATTTTGCCACAATACGAGCCACGCTCCGTGTCGTGAGTCGCGCTCCTGCGCGATTCAAAAATACCGCATCTCCGGGCGAGATTCCTCGTTTCCGTCGGGGACTCTGGAGATAATTGCTCAGCACCACTGCTGCTTCACGCCCCATCGGGGCCATCCGCTGCATCTTGCCTTTCCCCCTCACCTTCGCCACTTCACCGATAAGGTCAACATCCTCCACGTTAAGTCCCACAAGCTCGCTGACTCTGATTCCCGTGCTGTAGAGAACCTCGAGAATAGCTCGATCTCGCAGGCCCAGAAGAGTGGACATGTCAGGGGCTTCGATAAGCCGAACCACCTCTTCGTTATCCATGAAACTCGGCAGCCGCCGCTCACCTTTCGGGCTGCGAATCGCCGACAGGACGTTCTTCCCCAGATAGCCCTCTCTGACCAGAAACCTGAAGAAACTTTTCAAAGCCGACAACTTCCTCTGCGCGGTCGCCTTCGCCTTCCGATCAACGTAAAGCTTTGTCAGGTAGCCCCTTATGGTAGAGCGGTCCACATACTTCAATTCATACGACGGAGAAATCCCCCGGAGAAAATCGAAGAAGCCCGTGATGTCCGACGAGTAGTTGCGGAGAGTGTGAGGGGAGGCGTTCCGCACATTCTTCAGGTAGGAAATGAAGTTGTCCCGCAGAACGTCCAAGGACAAGCCCCCTCCCTTTGAGAGGCGAGAAGAAGCCGACCCTTTTTGCTCGGAACTTGACATCTCATCCTACTCTGATGAATCGTCGCTTTGCTGCTTTTCCTCTAACTCACTCAGGTTCCACACGGCGAAATCGCACTTTGGATACTTGGAGCAGCCATGGAACGTCTTTCCTTTTCTCGTCCGCTTCTTCACGAGCTTGCCGTCGCACCCCTCTCTCGGACAATTCATGGCGGGCCCTTGCTCTTCCTTGACAGCGCCCCTCTGTTTTCTCTTTATGAACTTGCAGCCCGGATAGCCGGAACAAGCCAGAAACCTGCCGTACCTGCTCCTCCGATAAACCAACGGCTTGCCACACTCTGGACATTCCTCACCGGTCTCCTTAGGTTTCTCTCCCCTACCGCCCACGCCCGGTCCCCCGGAAAGAGACCTGACATTCTTACATTTCGGATAATTCGCACACGCCAGGAAAACCCCGTACCGTCCTCTCTTGAGAACCATCTTTCCCCCGCACTTTTCGCAGGGTTCCGCCGCCTCTTCGGCCTCTTCCGCCGCTTTCCTCTCGGACTCCTCGACGATGTTTTTCGTGTTGCGGCACTCAGGGAAACCGGAGCATGCGAGGAAAAACCCGTTCTTCCCCCACTTTTTCACCATCGGCGAGCCACACTCCTCACACACAACATCCGTATCAATCGGCTGAATCCGCATCCCCTCGCTCGCCTTTTCGAGATCGCGGCTGAAGGAAGAATAGAAGCCCCGGAGGGTCTCCACCCAGTCACCTTTCCCATCCTCGATCTCGTCCAAACTGCCCTCCATATCGGCAGTGAAGCCCACGTTCAGAATGTCAGGGAAGTTCTCAACCAGCTTATCGGTCACGAGAAATCCCAACTCCGTGGGAACAAGCCTTCCCTTGACCTTCGAAGTGTAATTCCTGTTCTGTATCTTCGTCACAATCGCCGCATACGTGCTGGGCCGGCCAATGCCCAGCCTCTCAAGCTCCCTGACGAGGGAAGCCTCCGTGAACCTCGGAGGAGGTTTGGTGAAATGCTGCTCCGGGAGGAGCTCCACAAGGGTCAGAACCTGCCCTTTCTCAAGAGGAGGAAGAGCCATTTCTCCCTCCTTTGCCTCGCCTTCCTTCCCCTCTGGGGCGGGCGCAGAAACTCTGTAAACACGCAAAAAGCCATCGAACTTCAGTACCGAGCTTACGGTCTTGAAAAGGTATCCGTCCGCCTCGATCTCAACTTCAACCGTATCGTAAACGGCCGAGGCCATCTGCGAGGCCACAAACCGATTCCATATTAGCTGATACAACTTAAACTGGTCGGCCTCCAGAAACGGTTTCGCTTTCTCCGGCGTCAGATCAACCATCGTCGGCCGGATCGCCTCGTGCGCCTCCTGCGCCATCTTGCGGGACGCGTAGTACCTCGGCGAGCGAGGAACGTATTCCTCCCCCAACTCCGCCGAAATGAAATCCCTCGCCGCATAAATCGCCTGCTGTGCCACCCGCGTCGAGTCGGTTCGCATATAGGTGATGAGACCGACCGTCCCCCTCTGTCCCACGTCAACGCCCTCATAGAGCCTCTGCGCCACCTGCATCGTTTTGCGAGGAGAAAAACGACACCGAACCGACGCATCTTGCTGAAGCGAGCTGGTAATGAATGGCGGAAAGGGATTTCGTTTCTTTTCCTTCCTCTGGACACTCTTCACTTCAAAAGGCAATCCCTTGAGCGCCTCGACAACCGCCTTCACCTCATCCTCGCTCTTCAACGACGGTTTCTCACCGTTGACCTTCACGAGCTTGGACTCGAACTCCGGCGGTTTCTCCCCTTGAAGCTTTGCGGTTATCGTCCAGTATTCTTCCGGTTTGAACGCCCTGATTTCCTTTTCCCTGTCACAAATGATGCGCAGCGCCACCGACTGCACCCTTCCGCCGCTTAGGCCGGTCCTGACGTATTTCCACAGCAGCGGGCTGATCTTGTAACCGACGAGCCTGTCCAAAATCCTCCGCGCCTGCTGGGCGTTGACCCTGTTTATGTCAATCTCCCCCGGTTTGTCGAACGCTTCCCGCACAGCCTTCCTCGTTATCTCGTGGAAGGCAACCCTGAATATCTTTTTGTCATCCCCCAGCTCCGAGGCAATGTGCCAGGCTATCGCTTCTCCCTCCCTGTCCGGGTCCGGCGCCAGGAAAACGCTTTCCGCCTCCTTAGCCGCCTTCTTGATTTCCCTCAGTACCTTCTCCTTGCCCCGAATGGTAGTGTACTTCGGCCGAAAATCGTTCTCCAGGTCCACCCCCAACTCCTTCTTCGGGAGGTCCTTGACATGACCTACGGACGACTTCAGGAGATACTCTTTCCCCAGAAATCTGCTTAGTGTCCTCGCTTTCGTAGGTGATTCAACAATGACTAACGATTTGCCCACCAGCAATTCTCCATTTCATAATTGAGTTCACACCGGAGGCGGCAGAAGCCCCGGACCGACATCTTGCACGGTGATGTGCTTGGATATGGTTGCCTGTTCTCCCCAATCTCCTCCTCGAATCACGGGACTATAACAAAGTGCCGGTTCCCCAATCAACAGCAATCCCCATTCCTATTGCCCCCCTTCTATGATACACTCAACTTCACAGCGAGGCACCCGTAAGACTTGCCTGCTCTCCGACCCGAACGCAAGAAAATACCGAAACCGCGAAGATGAAACAACCAAAAATCTTCATCAAAACATACGGATGTCAGATGAATGAGCTCGATTCCGAGTTCATCAAAGGCGCCATCGTCGGAGGCGGTTTCGGTGAAGCTCAAAACGAGTACGACGCAGACATCATACTCTTGAACACCTGCGCTGTAAGGGAAATGGCGGAGAGAAAAGCACTCGGAAAAGCTGGCCTTCTCAGTCAGCTCAAGGAGAAAAAGCCAGACCTTGTCCTCGGCATCTGCGGCTGCGTTGCCCAGCAGAGAAAGGAGCAGCTCTTTGACGGCTTACCCCTTCTGGACATCGTCTGCGGCACACGCCAAATCGCTCAACTACCGGAGATGATAGAGTCCGTCCGCAAAACGGGAGAAAGACAGATCCGCGTCGAAGACCTCTCATCCGAGAAGCTGGACTTCGCTTTAACGAAGCGAAACAGCCTCATCAAAGCCTTCATTTCCATTATGCGAGGTTGCGACAACTACTGTTCCTACTGCATTGTCCCTTACGTCCGAGGAAGAGAGCGAAGCCGTCCGCCTCAAGAAATCATCGCGGAGATAGGACAACTCGCCCAGAAAGGCTACAAGGAGATCACACTCCTCGGTCAAAACGTCAATTCTTACGGGAAACGGCTGGAACCTGAATGCGACCTCGTGGAATTGCTCGAGCGGATCAACGCTATCCGGGGGATCGAGCGAATCCGGTTCGTCACCTCCCACCCAAAGGACATCAGCCCCGCGCTCATTGGAGCCATTGCTCGCCTGGAAAAGGTTTGCGAGCACATCCATTTTCCGCTTCAATCCGGCTCCGACAAGGTCCTCAGACTGATGAACAGAGGCTACAGCCTCAACGACTACATGAAACTTGTGGATGCCCTGCGCGATGCCGTACCGAGCATAGGACTCGGCACAGATATTATCGTCGGCTTCCCTGGGGAAACAGAAGCGGACTTCGCGGAAACAGTGGAAGCTATGCGGAGAATCGAGTATGATAGCGCGTTCATATTCAAGTACTCGACCAGAGAGGGAACCGACGCAGCCAAACTGCCCGATGATGTCCCTTTGGAAAAGAAGAAGGAGAGAAATAAAATCCTCCTCCAGCTCCAGAAACAAATCTCGCTCAGGAAGAACAGAGCCTCCATCGGCAGCTACGTCGAGGTTCTCGTCGAGGGCCCGAGCAAGCGGAACCCTTACAGGATGATGGGCCGCACACGACAGAATAAGATAGCCGTCTTCGACGGCGGCCAGCACCTTGTAGGCAAGATATTGAAAATGACCGTTGCCGACGCAACCGCTCTCACGCTATTCTGTCAAGTCGCCGAAGAGACCCTGTCAGCGCCACAGAATAAGACGGGGCAGCGCCAATCGCCGGCATATCGCGCTTCCCCGTGATCGAAAAGTAGAATGCAACGCAAGGGAAGGTATGTAGATGAAAATATCGGAGTATCTCAAGCAGAAGGAGAAAGTTGACATTCTCGCCCAGCAGGACAAGTTGCTGTCCATGATAGAGATCAACCCCGAAATCATGGATGGCCTCCCCTGCATCAGAGGCACCCGCCTCCCCGTGTACATCATCCTGGAATTGCTTCAGGACGGACACAACCTCGAAGCCATAATCAAGGAGTACCCGAACCTCTCCAGAGACAAAATCAAGGCAGCCCTTCACTTTGCGGGTCTTGTGGCTTCTCTTTAAGAAAGGTGAACCATGAAGGTCATTCTGGATGAGTGCATCCCGCAATCGGTCAAAAGATTCCTCGAGAAAAAGGGCATTGACGCCTCGGCGGCGGCCGGCCTTAGTCTCCCGAACAGGTCAGACCAGATGATCCTCGAATACGCCGAGGTCGGCGCCGATATTCTCATAACCTCCGACCGGCGAATGAAGACTGAGAACAGATTCCCGTCTTCGCCCCGGGTGGGAGTTGTCTATGTAAGAGTCGAACCGTGGACCTCCAAGTTCTTGATCTCTGCCCTCGACGAATTCCTCCAGAAGGAACCGCTGAAAAAGGCGGTCGGGAAATCCCTCATCCTTCGCAGACACGACTGGGAATTTCTGGAATAGGGCCTCTCGTATGGGGGCTTTTTCTCCCCGTCGGAGATGGCTTGTGCCGTGGCCTGATTCATTATCGTTCTATTCTAAGCCGGCGGTAAAGCTCATGCAAATCTGCCTCCGCGACGAAAAGGACACTCGGTAGAAGATGCCCAAGCTCACGCCCCTGATGAATCAATACAAGTCCATCAAGAAGGACCATAAGGACTGCATTCTCTTCTTTCGCCTGGGCGACTTCTACGAGATGTTCTTCGACGACGCGAAAGAAGCTTCCAAAATCCTCGACATCGCCCTGACCGCTCGCAACGCAGTTCCCATGTGCGGCGTGCCCTACCATGCCGCCGAGTCCTACCTTAGCAAATTGACGGACGCCGGCAAGAGGGTCGCCATTTGCGATCAGGTCGAGGACGCGAAACTCGCCAAAGGCATCGTCAAGCGAAAGGTCACTCGTATCATAACCCCCGGCACCTCAATGACCGCATCCGATGTCGGCAACAAAAAGAGCAACTATATCGGCTGCCTTTGTCGAACCGGCGAGGTTTACGGCTACGCCTTCATGGACGTGTCCACTGGTGAGTTTAGAGCTATCGAACTAAAAGATAAAGCAGGTCTCCTCGATGAACTTCAGCGAACCGAGCCAGCCGAGTGTCTGATTCCCGAATCGCTCGACGAGAAATCCGAAATCGCCGGCACCCTCGAAGGCGCTGTCCCAACGGTCTTCACTCGCTGTGAGGACTGGATGTTCGATTACGATTCATGCTATTCGGTCCTCACCGACCACTTCAAAACCCATTCCCTCGACGGTTTTGGCTGCGAGAACATGACTGCCGGAATCACCGCAGCGGGGGCCCTCATCAGCTATATCCGCGACGTTTTGACCCAACCCCTCAACCAAGTAACCCGGATCGCCCCGTACTCCACCGCCGACTTCATGCTTCTCGACCCCACATCCCTCCGAAACCTCGAAATCCTCGACTCTGCCCGAAAAGGCCAGCAAAGCGAAACCTTACTCAGCGTCATGGACGAGACCCTCACGCCGATGGGCGGACGGCTGCTCTGGCAGTGGATTAGGCAGCCACTCATTGATTCTATCGAAATCAGGAACAGGCAGGACGGCGTCGAGGAGCTGGTTCAGCATCAGAACCGCTACTCCAACCTGAGGTCTCTCCTGAAGAGAATAAGGGACATACCACGCCTCATGAGCCGTATTGATTCCGGATACGGCACCCCGCGAGACGTCGTCGCACTCAAGGAGTCGTTGAAAATCGCACCGAAGATAAAAGCGGAACTTGCGGAGTTCGCGTCGCACATCCTGAGTGAATGCCGCGAGAACCTTGTTCCAGTTGACTGGCTGGTCGAGCTGATAGAACGTGCGGTTGTAAACGAGCCGCCAGCCCATACCCGCCAGGGAGGAATCTTCAAGCCCGGATATAACGAAAAGCTCGATGAGCTTCGCGGAATCTCCCGCGACGGCAAAAGCTGGATCGCCACCTTCCAGGAAAAGGAGCGAAAACGCACAGGCATCAAGTCCCTGAAAGTCAGCTACAACAAGGTCTTCGGCTACTACATCGAGATCACGAACGTGTACCGCGAAGCCGTCCCGCCCGAATATGTGCGAAAACAGACCCTCGTCAACTCCGAGAGATACATCACGCCCGAGCTGAAGGAGTACGAGTCCAAAGTCCTCGGCGCGGAGGAGCAGATCGTCTCGCTGGAAGCCGAGCTTTTCGAAGAACTGAAAAAGCAAGCCAGCAAAGCGACTCCGGAAGTGCAGTCCATATCGGAAGCCATTGCCGTCCTCGACATCCTCTGCTCCTTCGCCACCTCGGCTCTTGAAAAGAACTACGTCAAGCCCATCATCAATGAGGGGCCGACAATCTCGATTGAGGATGGTCGCCATCCGATCGTCGAAGCGGCCATGGTCGGCGAGCGATTCGTCCCCAACGGTGTGGAACTCGATTGCGACCAAAACCAGCTCCTCATCATCACCGGCCCGAACATGGCGGGGAAATCAACCTACATCCGCCAGACAGCCCTCCTCGTTCTGATGGCTCAGGTTGGCAGCTTCATCCCCGCCGGCAAAGCGACAATCGGCGTCGTGGACCGCATATTCACCCGAGTCGGCGCCTCCGACGAGCTCACACGCGGGCAGAGCACCTTCATGGTCGAGATGAACGAGACCGCAAACATCCTCAACAACGCCACCAACAAAAGCCTTATCATCCTCGACGAGATCGGCAGAGGAACAAGCACCTACGACGGCATCAGCATCGCCTGGGCAGTCGCGGAATATCTCTCTACCCGCTCCGACAAAAGAGCCAAGACCCTGTTCGCCACCCATTACCACGAGCTAACCCGCCTCGAGGGCCTTTTCCCCGGAATCAAGAATTACAACGTCGCCGTGCGGGAATGGAGCAACGAAGTCATCTTCGTCCGAAAAATCGTCCCCGGCGGAACGGACAAGAGCTACGGCATCCATGTCGCCAGCTTGGCGGCCATACCGCGAGAGGTCATCGAGAGAGCCACCGAAATCCTCCAGGCCCTCGAAGAGAACAGCGTCAAAGAACCCGAATTCGCCGCCCGCGCAAAAAAACGAAAAATGCCCTCGCCCCAACAGCTTCTCCTCTTCGCAGACAAACCCAACCCGGTCATCGAGGAACTGAAACAGATAGACATTGATTCCCTCACCCCCATCCAGGCCTTGATGAGGCTAAAGGAGCTGAAAGACAAGGCCTGAAAATCTCACTCATAGCCGCGTACGAGGCATTACGGCGCCGCCGGCGCCAAAACCTAAAACGCGGCGAATGGAACCGCAGAGCACGCAGAGGACGCAGAGGAATATCAGACAGGATGAACAGGATTTTCAGGATTATCCCCGCGTTCCGCGGGTTCATGGTGTCCATCGTGTTATCCTGTCCAATTCTTGTATTCCGCTCTGCGCTCTCTGCGGTGAGTCCATGTACCTCAACCCTGGGGTGAATTATGCCGAATTCGGAACGCGCGAAGGGAAGAAAGCTCCTTTCAATAATTGGACCTGCCTTCATCACGGCGGCTGTGGTTCTCGGTCCGGGCAGCATCAGCACCGCGTCGAGGATGGGGGCGTCGTTCGGCTACTCGCTGCTCTGGCTGATGCTTCTCGTGTGCCTGTTCATGTCCTGCTACACGGCGATGGGCGCGAGGTTCGGGGCTGTGTCGGGCGAGTCGCTGCTCGGGGCGATCAGGAGAAAGTACGGCACGTGGCTTTCTGTGCTTCTCGGAATCTGCTCGTTCGTCGTATCGGCCGGGTTTCAAGCCGGGAACAACCTCGGAGCAGGCACGGCGATGGAATCACTGACAGGACTGCCGGTCTGGGTGTGGGCAGTATTCTTTACCGTGGTTGCCCTGGCAATCATGCTTCTGGCGCGGCGGACGTATCGCGTGATTGAAAAGATGATGCTGGCTCTTGTGGTTCTGATGATCGCCGCTTTCCTCGGCACCGTTCTCAAGGCGGGACCGAAACTGGCAGACGTGCTGAAAGGGCTTTCGCCGACCATTCCGGGGGGGAGTTTTCCGGTCATAGCCGCGATGCTCGGAACGACGTTTTCGGTCGTGGCGGCTTTGTACCAGTCCTATCTCGTGCAAGAGAAAGGCTGGAGGTTGGCGGAATATCGGACAGGGATTCGCGATAGCATTGCCGGAATAATCGTGCTGATCTTCATCTCGACAATCATCGTGATAACTTCAGCGGCGGTGATCAAACCGAAAGGGCTCGCGGTGAACACGGCAGCGGATATGGCTAATCAACTCGAGCCGCTGCTGGGAGCGTCCGCGAAATGGCTGTTCTGCTGTGGGCTATGGGCGGCAGCTTTTTCCTCGTTCATCGTCAATTCGCTGATAGGCGGTGGGCTGCTCGCTGACGGACTCGGGCTTGGGCGGAAGATGGGCGGAATGCCTTCAAAGCTGCTTGCAGGCGCGGTGATGCTCATCGGGATGACGATGGCTTTGGTGTTCAAAGGGACGCCGGTCAACCTGCTGATCTTTCTTCAGGGGCTGACGGTCCTCTTTGTTCCGGGATGCGCGCTTGTGATGATCCTGATGTTGAACGACCGCGAGATCATGGGAGAGCACGTTAACGGGTGGGTTGCCAACATCGTATCGCTTGCAGGTTTCGCCGCCGTGAGCCTCGTCGCTTGCGGAAAGGTTCTGAACCTCATCAAAAGCATAGGCTCGTAAATCCAAAGGGAAATCGGTTCACCTGCGCCGAAAATGAACTTCAGGCGAGCCGGGGGCGTTGTTATTTTGCCCGCCAGACTCCTCGTGCTCTAACCGAGGCCGCAACACTAAATCCTGGGGCGACAGTTGTTCCCTCTACTTTTTATCGCCGCCGGGCGGAGCAGAACTCGGAGAAACGACTACATTCGACTGACAGCAAAAATTTCGGACGCCCTTTGCGTAAAAGGCAGATCGTTGCTTCCCCGCGGGATGCAGGATGTTGCCGGTGAGGACGATGTCGGATCGCTCCTCCCCCGGGCCGGCGGCAAGATGGACTAACGGCGTCTCGTCCGCCCGGCTGTCTCCGTGGAAGGTATTGCCCGTGACTGCAAGCTCGCGGACGAGTTGCCCCGCCGCTTCAAGAGCGGGGCCAGCGGACTGGAACACATTGCCCTGGATGCTGCCCTGCTCGGCGCCGTCGGAAAGGAGAATTCCCTTCGTTCGGTTGACCGAGCAGTTCCCGTGAATGGTGAAACCCCGGCACCGCTTGAGATGGATGAGCCGACCCGGATCGTTTTTGAAAGCGTTGTCGCCTATTGTGATGTTCGAGGCGCCGTGAATCTCCACGACGCTATAGTCCGGGATGGAATTGTTCATGCTATTGCTTGTGATGATAAGGTTTCGCAAGCGATACGGATCGTCGAGGACGCCCACCAGTTCGATGCTGGAACCGGGATTCCCGTGCCCCTCGATAGTATTTCCGCTGATGACCACGCCTTCGGTGTCCGACCCTCGGGTCTCGAAGCGAACGAGGCCTTCGATGTTCTCGTTTTTGATCCTGCTTGTTTCGCCTTTTTCGATGTCATTGCCCAGGATATGGATATCGTGGCAGTTGCCGGCGAGAAGATAGAAGCCGCAGCGGCAATAGGAAATATGATTGTTGGCGACCACTGATTGGTGAAGGCTGACGTTGTCGTACCAGATGCCGTAGCCGTCGAGGTGATAGATGTGACTGTGGGCTACAATGAGGTTGCGATTGACGCCTCTGAGAACGAGTCCGTGTCGCAACTCGGTCAGGAGACACCCAAGAATGAGGGGATGATGCGTGCCATTGAGTTCAATCCCGTCCTGCTCAAAGGAGCCCCGGACCTCTATGCCCTCAATCACCGGCATGCGCTCCCTGTCGCGGACCGACGTATTGACGCTATCGGGGTGGGCGGTCCCTCTGTGGCTGCCTCGGAGACGCAAAGCGGGCCCCCGACCGAGGTGCCGAATTGTCGCCGACCCTGCGGACCACAGATGAAAACCGGGACGCCGCGTCTTCGACAGGTCAACCTCGACCGTTTCCTTTATCTCGTAATTTCCTCCCGGCAAGAAGATGTCGCCGCCTTGTTGAAAGGCTTCCGCAAGCGACGGGAACCGGGAGGCGTCAACGACATCGCCCAGACACCGGCTGTCCAAACCGCCGGGTCCTTTTTCGAGTTTTTCATCGAGAGGTTCCACCGCTGCGGGGAACCTTGGGGCTGCCAATGGCAAAATCCCCGATGCACAAAGGAAAAACCTTCGCCTGTCCATCTCTCGCCTCCTTTCAGCAAACGTTCACGGAGAGGTTTTTGCCGACACAGATTTATTATGGGAATTCGCGGCAGTTTTGGCTATAGTTATGAAGGAAGTGTTTGTTATCTGGAAAGGTAGCCGGCTATGTCTATGCTGAGAATGCTTATCAAAGAGATCGCCCACAGGAAACTGAATTTCCTACTGGGACTTGTCTCCGTGGCGGCGGCAGTTGCGCTGTTGGTGTCTGTATTGACAATGAGCGACGCATCCGAGCGGGAGACCGTGCGGCTGATGCGCGATATGGGTTTCAACATCCTGATCGTCCCCAAGAACACCGACATGGCGGATTTTTGGAGTGAGGATTTTGCCAAAGAAGAGATGCCGGAGGAATACGTGCACGACCTCGCAAACTCAGGAATCATCACGATCCGGCATCTTGTGGCCACGCTTCAAAAGAAAATCGTATGGAGGGACCGGAAGGTTCTTCTCACGGGTGTCCTGCCGGAAGCGCCCGTCAGGGGCAGAGAGAAGAAGCCCCCCATGGGCTACACTATCCCGAGGGGGCGAGTCTATGTCGGCTTCGAACTCGCCCGGAGCTTGAAAATCAAAGAGGGCGGCACCATCACCATCCTCGGCAAGGATTTTGTGGTCGAGCGATGTTTGCAAGAGGCAGGCAGTAAGGACGACATCCGCATCTACGGTGACCTGCACGATGTCCAGGAGGTCTTACGAAAACCGGGGAAAATCAATGTCATTGAGGCGCTGCGTTGTCTTTGCACGGGAGTGGAGCTTGCCGACGTCCGCGAGAGCATAGCCAGAGTGCTGCCGAACACGAACGTGGCGGAGCGAGGCTCCATAGCCGTGGCGCGAGCCGAGACCCGGAAGATGGTTGAGAAGTACGCGGCGTTCATCATTCCAACGGTTTTCCTGGTGTGCGCGGTGTGGGTCGGCCTGCTGTCGCTGAGCAACGTCCGAGAGCGCCGACAGGAAATCGGCATTCTGCGAGCGTTGGGCTTTGGTTCGGGGCGAATCGCCACGCTCTTCTTGGGAAAAGCATTTCTCCTTGGCCTATTAGGTGCGGCCGTGGGTTTCGCTGTCGGGACGGGCATTGCTCTCCAGTTTGGGCCCCAAATATTTCACCTGACGGCAAAAAAGATCAACCCCGTGTATGCACTCCTCGTCTGGTCGGCAGTCGGTTCCCCCGCGCTGTGTGCCCTCGCCAGCTATCTGCCGGCGGTCGTCGCCATCACCCAGGACCCGGCAGTAACTCTACAGGAAGAATAACAGATGATAGAACTCCAGAACGTCAGCAAGGTCTATGCGGGACAGGACGGAGAAGTTCGTGCCCTGGACCACGTCAATCTCTCTATTCAGCGGGGCGAATTCGTTGTCATTCGGGGGCCGAGCGGGAGCGGCAAGTCAACCTTGTTATTGACCGCCGGAGGGCTTGTGAGGCCGACGGAGGGAAAAGTCGTAGTGGACGGCAAGGACATCTACACCTTGTCCAGCCGCGAACGAGCGAGCTTCCGAGGGGGGAACATTGGCTTCGTCTTCCAGATGTTCCACCTTCTGCCGTACCTCAACGTACTGGAAAACGTCCTTGTCCCAACCATATCGGGAGCGAGAAAATCGGACCGCACAGAAGCGGCGGAACTGCTGCAGCGGCTGAAGATGTCGGACCGTTTACACCATCGCCCATCGCAGCTCAGCACCGGCCAACGGCAAAGGGTCGCCATCGCGCGGGCTCTGCTCAACCGACCCCGCGTCATCCTCGCCGACGAGCCGACTGGCAATCTCGACCCGGATAACGCCGCCGAAGTCCTCGACTATCTCACGGAATTTCACAAGGCGGGCGGAACGGTTCTCCTTGTAACACATGAGCAATACGCAGACGAATACGCTCAACGAATCGTGCTGCTTCAAAACGGCAAGATCAGTTTCCTAAGAGAAGAATCCTTGAAACCCTCCCACGCGACGGAATAGCATCGCGGTGGATGGAACCGCAGAGGACGCAGAGGAATATCAGACAGGATGAACAGGATTTTCAGGATTATCGTGTCCATCCTGTTATCCTGTCCAATTCTTGCATTCCCCTCTGCGCTCTCGGCGCTCTCTGCGGTGAGTTCATCTTCGCAAGAGGGTACTGGAAGGCTGCGAACATGATTATCAGAAATTCAAAACGTGTTTCGGTCAACGCCAGAGTGGCAGCCGCAGCTCTATGTGTGGCGGCACTCGTGCAAGTCTCCTCTGCCACGCTCAAAGCTTGCGCCGTGCCCACGCATCGCTACCTCCTCGAAAGGTGGGAAAGAGACTA
Source organism: bacterium (assembly GCA_013203085.1). GTDB lineage: Bacteria > Auribacterota > JABMQX01 > JABMQX01 > JABMQX01 > JABMQX01. Next base: position 15,216 of record JABMQX010000515.1, read on the forward strand.
TTATCGGACGTACTACTTCTATCGCGGCGAGGAGGACAAGGCGGATCGGGAAGTCAACAGTTTTCTCGAAGACGCCGGGAGCAGCTTCGGCAGCCGCGTCAACCTCACTTTCCGAGCAGCGGAGGTGAGTAGAATCAGCGGCGACGCTGTTGCGGCGGAACTCCGAGAAATCTGGAACGAACACCGGTCAGACGAACTGCCTTTTCATCTCATCCTCAGCCCGGTTGGCACGCCGCTGTATAGCGGCCGGCTGGACCTTCCCACGGCGAAAGCCATCATTCAGTCGCCGGTGAAGACGCGTATCGCTCGCGAATTGTGCAGTGGAAAAGGGGGTCTATTGCTTCTGCTGGCTGGGTCGGACGAGAAGGAGAACGCAAAGGCTGAGAAGGATGTCCGTTGGGTAGTGACGAGGGCGAGAAAA
>JABMQX010000516.1 GCA_013203085.1 bacterium
CATATCCTTTTCCTCGGAGTGGGGCTCGATAAGGAGGGGAGGCCTCTGACTATTAGTCGGCTGCGAGAGATGTTTCCGGCGGGGACGCAACCTCGCTTTCGCTCGTACCCAAAACTTGCCCGGAGTCGCGAAGGCTACGCCACTACTGAAACGCCATGCCTTCGATGGCATCTGGTAGCGAGACGCCTTCGTGAGGAAAGCAGGTCAAAGCCCTATTGGCAACAAGAAGAGTCGCTCAGAGAGAACGAATACCGAGAGAGCGCGGTTGTTTACGTGTACATGATGCTTTTGATGTACAAAGCGCGCGGGGAACGACTTTTTGAAAAGGACCTTGTCTGGTGCAAGAATGTTGGACCGGACGGCTCTCCGGTTGCTGCGGGATATTTTGACGCGGTGGGGCTTTATGTCAGCGATTGGTGGGTTCGCCGTGATGCGCACTTCGGGATTGCGCCGGCACGGAGGCTGGATTCTCGCTGAGTTAGCCAAGACTTCGTTTGCGGCCGCGCATCGTTCGTCTCCACCTGAGGATTGGACGGGAAGGGCGCTGTCGGAAGCTCGCTCAAGAGGCATTGAAGGAGGGAGAATAGACGGGCACCGCAGAGAGCGCAGGGGACGCAAAGACGGAGCGGGAATTCAATTGAATCGCCGAAGAGAAACGCTTTCTCTCAACGCTGCCACGTTTGCCTACGCTGAGCGTTCACGGTTTGTGATAATCTCTTCCTGACCATGAGGGCATGGGAGTATCTACGGACTTGCAGGTTTAGCTAAGCAAGCCCAAATCGGACACCCGCAAACGCATTGATGCTGCCCCGTCGCTTTCTATCCTATTTCTCAGTTCCTCAGTACTCCGACGGCCGAAATAGTCATACAAAAGCGACGATGTCATGGAAAAGAATCTCCATTTGTCATCTTCGTAGAAATAGCAGGACCACTTTTGAGACAGCAGGGGCGGCTACGAACAGAAATCCGTTAGTCTGGAGTCCTTTGGCGGAGAACTTCGGTCGGACTGACATGCCTCGTGTTGGCTGAGGCCAAGGGTCACTTTTTGCTCAGCAGCCCGAGGATGATTTCGGCGGCTTTCTTGCCGCTAAGAAGCATCCCGCCGAATGTCGGTCCCATCCTGGGCAAGCCATATAACGTGCTGACGGCCATGCCGATGACTATTAGACCGGGGTGAGCTTCTCCAGTATGCTGCACGACGAGGTCTTCGGAACGTTCGACCCACATGGCGCCGAAGGTAGAGCACTTCAGCAGGCCCCGTCGCTCGAGGCATTTCACAACAGAAGCGTCGTGGCCCGTGCCGTCAACAACGATCTTTGATTCTATGGCGACGGGGTCGAGGGCCGCTATCGCTCGGGGAAGCGTGGATACAGGCGTCCAATTGATGACTACGCCAGCGACTCGATTATTCTCTCTCAGGACCACGTCATCACAAAGTGTCATGCTGAGAATCTTCACGCCAGCATCGCAGGCGGCTGCAATCAGTTTGGCACAGGCATGGGGCGCATCGGCGACGAAAAGGCCGGGAGAAGTCTCCGAGAAGGGCACTCCCAGCTCCTCGAGGACGGACTGCGCGGGCGCCCGGACGGTTGTCTTGTTCAGGAGGTATCCCCCAATCCAGAAACCACCCCCCAGGTAGTTGTTGCGCTCTATGAGAAGAACCTTCGCACCAGCGGCGGCGAGGTCCCTTCCCGCGATCAAACCGCTGGGACCGCCACCCACAATGATGACATCGCTCTCAACGTACTCTGTGAACTCCCTGAAGTATTCGCCAACAATAGCTCTGGTGATCTCCTTTTCTCCGACGGCGCTGAAAATCTTGTCTGCCATTTTCTTTCGGCTCTCCTGTTGTTAAGTGACCGGCTCCTTCTCTTCTGGTTTCTGGGAGGGAGGCAGGACTTCGTTAAGGCTTCCTGTACGATACCCTGTCAAATCCAGAGAGACGTAAGCGTACCCTATCTCTCTCAATTTTGAAGCGACGTCTTGGCGCAAAGAGTTATCGGCGAATTTGCGAATATCTTCTTCGGGGACTTCGATCCTGGCGATCGTTCCATGGTGTCTGACCCTCACCTGCCGAAAGCCGAGCCTTCGGAGAAAGTTCTCCGCCGTTCCCGCCATCTTGAGTTTCTTCGCGGTGATTTCCTCGCCGTAAGGGAAACGCGATGCCAGACAGGCGAAAGATGGCTTATCCCATGTGTCCAATCCGAGGGCGCGAGATGTTTTCCTGATGTCCTCCTTGGTGAAGCGAGCCTTCCTGAGAGGGCTGACAACGCCAAGTTCCGCCGCTGCCCGCATCCCGGGGCGATGGTCGCTGGCGTCGTCCAAGCTTGAACCATCGGCAACATAACGGATGCCGTTTTGCCTGGCGAGTTCGAGCAGCTCGCGGAAAAGTTCCGCCTTGCAGAAGTAGCACCTGTCGGGAGGATTGCTTGAGAAATCCTTGACCGAAAGTTCGCTGGTGTCAATGGTGAGGTGTGTGACGCCGAGCTGTCGGGCAATTCTGGCAGCCTCTTCGTACTCCTCGGACGGATAGGTCTCCGACCTGGCGGTTACTGCCATTGCGCGGTCCCCGAGAACGTCCCCGGCGACTTTCAGCAGTAAGGTGCTGTCGCATCCACCCGAGAAAGCGACGAGAAGGGACCCGTACCCTTCGATGATCTCCTTCAAATCGGAGAGCTTTGCGCTTTGTTGTTTGTCCACTGTCTTCGAGGCTTCGGTCCTGAAAAATCAGGGCTTGCGCCTTATTTCCTTTTCATTCGCAAAAAAATCTTTTGCGTCTGAGCGAGAATCTGTGTCTGATTTTCTTTGATGGCCTTCAGTTCGGCGAGAATTTTCTCCTGATTCTTGGTCAGGTTGATGATTCTCTCCTCGACGGTGAGTTTCTTGGCTTTTTCCTTTGCAGCCAGAACGCGCCCGGCGGCCGGTTTGGTTCCGCTCACTTGCGCGCCAACAAACCCAGCCATGCCGATAAGAATCGCCATCGCAACGATGTAATAGAGTTTCTTTGACATCTCGAATCCTCCTTAATCTGTATTCTGCCGATCATGGAAAACTGACGAGCTTTGCAAGTTCATTTTGGGCAGTCTTGTTGTTGGGGTCCAGTTCCAGGACCTTTTGCAGAGCCTCTTTTGCTTCGAGGTTTTTCTTCTGGGCAAGAAAAGCGACGGCCAGGTTGTAATACGCAGAGGCGTTCTGTGGCTCCTGCTCGAGAAGGTCGTGATAACACTTAACCGCCTCGTCAAAGCGAGAGCTGAGAAAGTAAGCCTTCCCCAAATCGAGCTGCGTTTCGGTATCCTTCGGATTCTCGGCAAGCTTCTCGAGTAGTTTCTGAATACGCTTTTCGGATGCTTTGTTTTTCATAGAACAATGCCCAGTGCCTGCTCATGACCGAGGTTCAGGGGCAAGGATATAGTTTTTTCCGGGAACGCTCCCGCCGAACCTTACGGTGAGGCACGTTCCGTATCAAGCTGCTACTTCAAGCTGCGGAACTTCCTGACGTTCTCCTCCTTGCCGATGACGAGGATCATGTCCCCCTTGTTGACTACCGTCTCTGCGCTCGGGATCAAGTCCACATCCTCCTCGAGGACCGACTCGCCCTCCTTGTTCAGGCCGGGTTTGCATCTTTTGAGGGCGACGATCTGAACACCGTGCTTGACCCTCACTGCGGACTCGGCGATGCTCTTATGCCAGAGAACCTTGGGGGCCTCAAACTCGGCCATATTATAGCCGGGGGAGACCTCGACGTGCTCGAGAAGGCTCGGATGCAGGAGTGCGTTGGCGAGACGTACACCCATGTCTCGCTCAGGGAAAACGACCTTATCGGCGCCGACTCTGGCGAGGATTTTGCCGTGGCTTTCGGTCACAGCTTTAGCCACAACCATCTTTATCGCCATTTGTTTCAGGGCCATTGTAACGAGAATGCTGGCCTCCATCTGCTCACCGATGCTAACGATTGCTACGTCAACATCCTCAATGCCGATGGATTTCAGGGCTTTTTCGTCGGTGGCGTCGAGCTGGACAGCATTGGAGACGTACTCGCTGATCTTTTGGATGCTGTCCTTGTCATGGTCCACGACCGTCACTTCACAGCCGTTCTTGCTCAGGGTCATAGCGACACTGGAGCCGAACCTCCCGGCGCCGATGACGGCGAATTGTCTGGGAAACTTGTCAGCCATTTTTCCAAGCCCCATCTTTGATAAAACCTTTGTCAACCCGTTTGCTCAACAGGCGGCATCTGCGGGTGTCGTTCCTCCCGACTTCATACGTCAACCTATCATTACGGTCTCTTCCGGATACCCGACGGAGGGCCTGATTTCCCTGCCGGCAACAATCAGCGCCAGTGCCAACGGTCCGATTCGGCCGACGAACATGGTCACAATAATTATGATTTTCCCCGCAAGAGAAAGATGCGGCGTAATTCCGGTGCTGAGTCCGACCGTGCCAAAAGCCGAAAACGCCTCGAATGTGGTCCTGGCCACAAACCTGCCACCGGATGTCGTCCACGCTTGAGTGGCCCCTTCGGAAATGGTTAAGGCGACCGCCGAAAGGGAAACGAATATCAGAGAGATCAGGGCCACCGCGATGGCTTCCTGAACGATCCTGTCCGGGATCGTCCTTTTGAAGAGAACGACGCTCTTCCGTCCTCGGATAATAACATATGAGGTTGCGAGAAGCACTACAAAAGTGCAGGTCTTGATGCCGCCGCCGGTGGAGCCGGGAGATGCCCCGATGAACATCAAGAACATGGAGACAAGGAGACCCGGGCTCGACATTCGGTTATATTCGATGGTGTTGAAACCGGCGGTGCGGGGGGTCACAGCGCAGAAGAAGCTGCTCAAGAGGCGCCGGGGCAGATGTTGACCCGACATACCCGCGTTCCACTCGAGGATCAGGAATGATACGAAGCCCAGAGCCAGCAAAGCTGCTGTCGCGAACAACACTACCCTCGATTGAAGGGAGAGGCGCCTCCGGGCAGTTTTGTCCTTCCTCCAGAAGCGAAGGTTGCCGATATTGTAAACAACGAGGAAGCCCCAGCCTCCGAGAACCACCAGAACGGCCATTGTGAGCACAACGAGCCATTCTTTTCCAATCAGGCTGGTGTTGTAAAGGGAGAAGCCGGCGTTGCAGAAGGCGGATATCGCGTGGAATATTGCGTGATATGCAGCCTTCCCGACACCGAATCCTGTCGCACCCCAGTGGAATCTCCAGAAAAGTATCGCCGCTCCGGCCAGTTCTATCCCAAAGGTCAGCAACAGGGCGTGCTTGAGCAGCTCCGCCGTGCTGCCGATGTCCTTGCCACCCAGTGATGTGCGAACGGTAACAGAGTCTCTCAGGGAAATCTTCCGCCCGAATAGGAGGAGAAAAAACGTGGACATGGTCATGATCCCCAGCCCGCCCATTTGTATCAGAAGGAGGATCACGAGCTGGCCGAAGAGGGAGAAATCTTTGCCCGTATCTTTCACAATGAGCCCCGTCACGCACGTGGCGGAGGTCGCCGTGAAAAGAGCGTCAATATAGGGCAAGCTTTTGCCGGAGGATGTGGCAAAAGGGAGTTCGAGGAGAAGCGACGCCAGAAGAATCGTCACAAGGAAGCTCACCGCAACGACTTTCGGCGGGTTAATTCTCCTTCTGCCTTCTTGCCCTGGCCCTTCCCGTTTTCTCCAAAAGAATAACATCGTTCACTACTCGGGGAATACGCCATGTGCGAGGGGAGAAAAGCCCCCACGTCGGCGCTCTCGTAAGGGCAAACTACCTCTCCCAAGACATGAAATACGTTCAATTATGCGACTTTTGGGCATGGTTTGGGCGTACCTCGCCATGCGAAGTTTCATTCCCGCCGATGATTGCCGAAGGATATACCATAAGCAAGGTATGCTTTCAATCTGTTTTCCTCTTCTCCCGGTCTGGGCGAGAAGCGGAGTTCCGGCAGCTCAAGCCACGCGACAGCCAACAGAGCTGGGGAAACCCGACCGGAGATTTGGTCGTTCCATGGTGCAATGCCGCTTGACAAGAAAAGGGCCCGAAGCTAAGTTGGCCATGTTTACTACACGGTTTGCTTCGCCGGCTACCGGCGAGCTCACTCGGGCAGAGGTCAATGGCGATACCACGAATTGAAACACGGGAGACAGAACCTATGAGGACATTGTTCGCAATTCTGTTGACGATCGGGCTGGCGAAATGCATTGACGCACAGGAGGGGAAAGAAAATAGGCAGGAAACCCCGCCGTTGCGTATAGGGATGATCGGACTGGATACGTCGCACGTGATCGGCTTCACGAAACTGCTGAACGATCCGAACAACCCGAATCACATCCCCGGGGCGAGGGTTGTTGCGGGGTATCCGGGAGGAAGTCCGGACGTCCAGGCGAGCGCATCGCGGGTGGAGAGGTTCACGGCGGAGCTGCGTGACAAGTGGCACGTGGAGATCGTGGACGATATAGCGACTCTCTGCGAGAAAGTTGACGCGGTCATGTTGGAGAGCGTGGATGGGCGTCCACATCTGGAGCAAGTGCGGCCGGTGTTCGCGGCAAAGAAGCCGGTCTTCATAGATAAGCCGCTGGCAGGAACCCTCTCGGACGCGAAGGAGATATTTCGTCTCGCGGCGGAGAGCGGGGTGCCGTGTTTCAGCTCGTCGTGCTATCGTTTTCTGGAGGGATTGAGGCGGCCGGAGCTGGGGGC
>JABMQX010000517.1 GCA_013203085.1 bacterium
ATCTTTGCCTGATAGAAATTGACTCTTCCTGCCTGACAAGTCAATGCAGCGGACGCGTCATAGCCGCGCTGCTGATCTCTGACGTTAGGCCGAGCACGTTGCATCATACGTGCCTGCCGCCACGCACGGCGGGCGCGCGCAGGGATCACGGTGGAAACGAAGTCCTCCAGGGTCTTGCGCTCCGGGGCAAGGGCGCCCCCGCTCAAGGCGGGGCCAACGTCCCGCCTGCGGCGGGATAACTCGTGCAGGGTGGCGTGCTATACGGAAACCATACAACTCGACGTAGAAACCCCTGAGGGCCGGCCAACCGCTTGGGAATACGAAAGTTGAAACGGAAGAAGCGAGGCGTGTTAGGCCGACAGACGCGCGGCCTGAAGGTGTTATGAAGAAACTACATAAACCATGGTTAGAGATTGCGGGGACGGGCCCGGTACAATAACTGGTGATTTTCAATTGTTCCGTCATCGGAGGTGCGAGCATGAAGGGAGTGCAATATCTGGTGGACGAAGATGGTGAAAGGACCGCCGTTGTGATTGATCTCAGGAAACACGGGGAGCTATGGGAGGACTTTTACGATCGGGCTGTCGCGGAAGCTCGCAAAAACGAACCCCGAGAATCTCTGGATTCGGTGAAGAAGCGAATCGCCGGGCAAGGAGGGATGACGGTGGAAGCGAAGTGATCGATGGTCCTGCGCTCCGTGGCCTGGGAGTCCTGGGGCCTTTGGCGAAGCGGAAGGGTCACTTTCGAATGCCTGACGAACGAATCGTGCGGGAATGAGCGTCCGTAAGAAATGCTGTAACCAGGTGCGCAGGCTGTGGTTCTCGCAGCCACGAAAGCACTGCGAAGGGACGTGATCAAGCCAGTCCCTGATTCTGACGGCGGCCACGACAGTTTGGCTTGGTACTTGGATGCGGCGAGAAATCGTTGTGTCCCAGGCTGTAATGTCGTACCATACTAACGAGGTGAGCAAATCATGCTGAAGTCAATCGAAGCGAGAATCGAGACGGACGGACAGGTGCATCTCCTTGAGCCGGTGCGCCTGTCCCATGCGTGCCGGGCGATCGTGACGATAATCGAAGAGCCACAGATTCCCGAGACTGCCCTTTTAAGTGAGGCGGCTCTGGGTGAAGACTGGAACCGCCGGGAGGAGGACGAGGCATGGTCTCACCTTCAGCAGGTTCGGTAGTCCTCGTCAGCTTCCCCTTCTCGGACCTTTCGGCCAGCAAGCTTCGGCCAGCCGTTGTAATCGCTTCCGGTGGACGTGACGACTGGATTCTGTGTCAGGTCACCAGCAATCCGTATGCGGATGCAAACGCGATTGAGATCAGCGATGTTGACTTCGCGTCGGGGTCCCTGCAGCGGGTAAGCTTTGTGCGTCCTGGCAAGTTGTTTACGTCCAACGTTTCCCCAATCCGCAATCGCTGTCCGGTGACACATTCTCATTTCACATTTTCCTCTGAAGGAGGAGATTCCACAACAAACCACGTGATTGTCTTCGGCTGCATCGCTACCCGGACGCGAACATTGTACTCCCGGTCCAGCTCGTACTCCATCGCTCGCGCTTCCTTCTCACGAATCATCGCCTTGTTCGTAAGGCCCGTGTAATAGAGAGGGAGTTCCAGGGTTGTTGACGCCTCGCTGTCGGTGGGATTGTAAACCATCGCCAGTGCACGCGGTTTTGTCCGCGGATTGACGTGCATCATGCAGTCTATCCCCTTGCCGTCCGGGCGGCGGACGTGGATGATGTCCGAGTCAAGAATCGCTCGATACTTTTTGTAAAAGTCAACCCACTTCCTGACGACTTGTTTCGTCTGCTCGCTGTCGTAGAGCCGCGGTCCGCGGTAACAGGCTATAACGCCGCTTCCGAAGTTCTGAGCCAGGTGCCACTCGTATTCCGCGAGATGTTTGGACAACGGTTCGAGCGTCGCCGCAGCGCCCCCGCCGTGATATTCCACCAAGGGCACAAACATCCAACCCATGCTGGGCGTCTTCTCGAAGGTGCCGTCGTAGATGTTCTGCCGGGCGATGAGAATCTGCCGCCAGCGAGGGAGGCTGAAATTCGACTCCCGGTAACCCATGGCGCACTTGTTGCTGCCGTTGAGATAATACCAATCGGGCGAATTGATGTAGATTCCCCGCCTGCGACAGGCGTGGTAGAAGTTGACGCACGCCTGCCACTGTTTCCACTGTGAATCTGCGAGACCGAAGTGGTGTTTGTGCTTGCCGGACGCGCAGAGGTCGCCGTGATACGGTCCATCGGTTTCGATCATGTCCATGCCTGTGGCATCCATGAAGTTGGAGACCCGCCGGAAGTATCCGTCCGCCCACTCGCTCGCCAGGCACGCGCTTTGTCCAAACATGCTGCCCGGCTTGCCGGTCTTGGGAGAAATACAGTTGTTGGCGGCGCCCACATTCCTCGAAGCGCACATCAGCGTGTAGCCCCCCAGCTCAACCTCTTTGCTGTGTGCGTAATCAACGTCCGCTTTGAACCTGGCTATGTAAGCAGGGTCCTCGCTCTCGATATTGAATCCGCTCCAAAAGGTGAGAATGACCATCTCAAAGCCGGCCTCCGCGCACTGGTCCACCGCCAGCCGGACAGAAGCGGAATCGGAATTTCTCACATGCATGAAGATAGGGTTCTCCGTCACCTGCGGGGCGAGTGTGCGATACATACGTCGCCGAGCCAGACCCCGCCTTTCTCGGTCGTCGCTGTCGTGTAAAAGCTCGAAGGTGCGGAACGACTGGAATTCCTCGCCCGGCTTGAGGTGTGCGCCCGGCCCGAGCGGATATTTGCTCGTCAGCAAAAGCGGCGCCTGGCGGTTGTAATCAATCTGCGTTTTGTACTCTGGGTCAGGCCCCCAGTGCGTTGTGTTCATGCTGTGGAAAGAGTAATCGCTCTCGACGTGCAGCCGGTGCTTTTCCTGTTCGGTGACTGCCAGTATCTCGCTCTCGACACTTCCTACTACAACCTCCCCGACGCTGCCGTTCACGATGGTGAGCCACTTCGCGAGCACTGGAATGCCCTCGTAGATTTCGTAATGAACCGATACCGTCAAGCCGCCATACTTGTCTCTGACGCTTTCAGGGGGCCGGAAGTTCGCCGTCAGTGTCAATCCTCGCGGCGGCCACGGAATCTCCGGCGAGTGGCGCTTCGGCTCCCAGTAATAGCGCGCCTTTGGTTTGCCTGTGGTGAAGCCTGTGAACTCGAATGCCTCCGGATTGCTCGTCAGTCCTTCGAGCCAGGCCGGGTCAAGATAAGCGTAATCCGGTTGCCCTTTCAGCCCGCCGATCTCAAACCGGCGCCCGTCCAACTCGACAATCGCCTCGGGCTTCACGCCTCGGATGGCGGCTGCGCCGGTCATAAGATTTGCATAGTCAACTGTCGCGAAGTTCGGCGTGGTCCGGAATGCCCGTTTTACGAGGGAGTTAGTGAGAACAATCTCCTTCTTGTCGGGAGGATGCTCGAGTTTCGCTGGCTCATGCACGCCAACCACGAGCCAGTCCGGTTTGCCGCAGGCGCTTGCCTCGATAGGAGGGACAAAAGGCAGCCCCGCGAGGAGTACTGCGATGCCTATTTCGGTAATCGTCCACATCATTCTTCGTGTCCTTCTCGCATTTTTCCGAGACATTTCGTCTGCCGCCTCATGCCAGCCTGAAACTCCACCCGGGCTTCGGGTTTGCCGACAGCCTCGGCCGCCGTCGAAGGGGAGCACGTCAAAAATGAACATTGAGAAGTTACCTGCACAGCGCCAAGCCGGGGAAGCGCCTTATGGGACAGAGAGGGCGCTATTGGGCGGCAAACTGTTTCCACGCCGCCTCTGCGCCTGCCGGATCGGCATCACCATCGTGAACGACGAGGCGATATTTCAATTTCAGCTTGTCCCCTTCCGCGAGGCGAAACGGCTCTTTCAAGGTGAAGGAGGCGCCCATCCACCCGTCCCTTCTTGTATGCCAGTAGGTAGGGTGTCTCGGATTGCCCGGATAGTCGAGAAAGATGATGCCGTTTCGGCGTCCGGGAGCAATGGGGCCGGCGTAGTTCAACCATTTGGCGGGTCGCCAAAACGTTCCCTTTTCGCCGTTGCCTCCCTCCGAGTTCACGAGCGTCCCACCGCCATCCGCGACGGAGATGGTCTTCGCGACGCGGACACCCACGAACCCGAAGGGAAGAGCCCCGAAGGTGACAGCCCCATCGGTGGCGTGAAATTCGAGCCGGATGTCCATTGCACACTCGCCCGCCTTCAGCGGTATCACGGAGAGCGTTCTCCTCTCTGTCAACAGACGCCTGCCGTTGGGAGCGACCCAGGCGTTGCGTGCCACGAGAGTCGCCTGCGTCGCCCCGTCTTCGTAACGTTCGATAGCCTCATGACGGATTGCGCTACCCGAATTCTCCTCCCAGAAATTAGCTCCGTTGACCTTCCCGTGGGCGACCCAGATTCCCCGATGGTGTCTGTGGCCGAGGGGGTCGTGTGGGTGGCCGATGCGAATGACGGACCGCCCGGCGGGTCCGATCAGGGGCCAACAATAAGTCTTGGGAGCGCCAGCTCCGAAATGGTATCGAAGAATCTCCCGGCCGTCGTGCTGGAAAGACGCCTTGTCATCTGGCAGTGGAATCACCTGCACTCTCGGAAACTGCTCGGCGCCTGCTTCTTTTTCAACTGCGGAACTTGCCTCGGTGAGCCCTGTGCGAACAGCCTTCCCGGCGCCCAAGAGCTGAACCCCCGCACCACAACTGGCAACTCTGAAGAAATCTCTTCGGTTCATAGTTGACCTGCCTCTCTCCCTACGAGCTTGAGACTAATGCAGTGACTCACTGATGTGCCTGAAAAGCTTTTAATGCCGGGATTCCGCGAGCGTGACCGGCCTCCGAGGCTTCACAAACGCTCCGTCTGTTCGTGGGAGCAGCCGGTTCATTTCTTCTTCTGTCGAGCAGTCCGGCGAGTTGCCTTCCCCGCTCTCGGAATGAGGGTCTTTCGGAGAAGGTCAAAGCTCTTCTTGACGCCTGAGTCAGCGTCTTCCTTTCCCTCGTATTCGAGAGAGACATATCCGGTGTAATTGACCTTGCGGAGAATGCGCGCGATGCGGTTATAGTCAAGGTCCAGAGTGTACCAAACTCCGCCGCCGAAATAGGTTTTCGCGTGGACGAGGACAGCATGCGGCGCCAGCTTTTCGAGGTCATCGTAGGGGGCCTCGAGAAAGTTTCCGGTGTCCATGGTCACGCGGAGCCAGGGCGAGCGGATGGCGTTGACGATTCGCAGGACTCCCTCGGCGTTTCTGGTCAATCCCCAATGGTTTTCCAGAGCCAGGATGACGCCGGCTTTCTCCGCTCTCGGAAGGCACTTCTCGGTGGCGCCGATTACCCACTTGAAAGCGTCATCCTCGGTGTACCCCGGTAAGGGAGGCTCGATTCCCTGCTTCGCCATCAACTCATCAAAGGACCGAATGGTTCCCCACCGTCCCGAATTGAGGCGGATGGAGGGAATCCCGAGTTCGTGAGCGAGATCAATGCAATGAAGAGTGTGGTCAATTTGTGCCTGACGCCTGTCCGCATCGGGACTCACGAAGTTTTGGTGAATGGAAAGGGCGTACAGGTCCAGTCCGTTTATGAACGCCAAGCGTTTCAATTTCTGGAGGTAAGGAGCGGATTCTTCAGTCATCTGCCGGTGGAGTACCTCGATGCCGTCGAGCTCTAAGGCACAAGCTTTCTCGATGACCGTTTCTATCGGGACTTTCTTTCTCAGAAAGTGCCAGTAGGAATAGGTGGATGTGCCGAACTGGACGCGATACTTGGAGGCTGAGCTTCGCGAGCTCGCTGTCGTTGCCCGCGCAGACGGTTTAGGCTCCGAACCCGCCGAAGAACTGAGAAAAGTCGCGGCCGAGGTGGCAAAGAGAGTTTTGCTCATAAATTCGCGTCTTGATAACTGCATGGCTATTCTCCCGTCTTTTAGGATGAGTCTTGGGGGACTTTCGTTTGAGATGCAAGCGAAGGGCCTCTCTGCGGTCGCTATCCACCGGGGAGAAATCTCCGACAGGACAAGAGTGAAGATTGTCGCTCGCCGCTGATACGCTCGGGTATCCCTCCCGCACCTTCTCTCGCCCGGCCATTGGAAACGATAATCTTCTATCGGGGCCGCTTTTCGCCTTGACAGGATGCACCGTCTCCTGAGCCGTTATTTCCTTTTAGCTCTGGCCTTCTTGGCAGTCTTGGGCTTCAGCCAGCCAGCCTCCTCGAACATTTTCCTCGGTTCAACGCCGAGGGGAGGCGCCAGCTTTATTAGCACTTCCGGCGAGGGCTTGAAGAGACCTCTCGTCAGTTGCGAGAGGTAGGAGTTACTTACCCCAGACTCGCGAGCGAGCCATCTCAACGACTTCTTTTCTTGTTTCAGCGTTCGCAGAATGAACTTCCCTACGTGGCCCATGACAGATTACTCCTTCCCACACAATCGCGTTTCGCAAACCCATCTGCAAAATATAGCGCTTCCATGTAACAATCAAGATGAAAATCGCAGGACTTCGGCTCAGTGCTTACGAGGTAAATCGAAAAGTTCGTCGAGGAAAATGGCAACGGCAAGAACGATGTTAGTCCAGATGTACAGATAGAGAACCATCAAGTATATATTGTGTCTGAAAACGATCATGGGGTAGAGGCAGACTATGGCCACGGGATAAAGTATGAGGTTGCGAACGCCCTTTTTGAAGAGGAGTCCGATGTCTTTGAAATGGGAGAGGTGTTTGGCCAGAAAGCGTCTATGAGTCTTTCGTCGGGAGCTGTTAGCACTTCCCTTGGACTGCCTGGATTGGCGCTTAGGAATAGCGGCGGCGCTTCTGGAACGAGGAGGGGGCAGGCTTTGTTTCCCCGTGGCTCGTTTACCTCCCCCGGAAACCTTGGTCGGTGATCGCGCCGGTTGCCTGGCTGGGGATGGTGGGCGACGGCGTCGCTTCGGGGAGGGAGCTGGATCGGGGGGTCTGCGAGCGAGGCGGGTCGGCTGTCCCTCTCGCTGGCCCTGGCGTTTGTCCGATCCGTTTCGCGGAGTGTTGCCTCGCGTTTGGAATCGCTGTCGGCTTTCGGTCTTATCTTCCCGTGGAGGCGCCATGCTTATGCTCGACCAGGTTGAATAGTTCGTTGTGCTTTTGCAGGGCGTATCTGTCGGTCATGCCGGCGATGTAGTCGCAGGCAATTCTCTGGATTGGAAGTTCGCTTGACGGATGCCCGCAGGATTCATTGAAGAGGGTCGGTTCGGCAACATAGATATGAAACAGTTTTTCGACGACTTTTTTCGATATCGTGTTTCTCTTCCTTACTACGGGATGCTCGTAAAGGTGCGCGTATAGGAAATCCCGGAGCTCGTCCATTGCTCTGGCGACGTTTGGGCTGAACCCAATGAGAGGAACAGGGTTGTTTCTCGCCTCGTCCGCCGACCGAACGTTGTGTTGAGAAATAAGTTTTGAGCTGTGGGTGGCGAGGTCGGATACGAGAAAGTCAATGAGATTTCGAACGGAGTAGAAGATGCGGACTTCGCTGTCTGCTTTTGAGTAAGCTCGTCGGAAATCGAGGTTGACGCGGCGCCACAGCTCCGTCTCGGCGAGATGGTCGTCCGAGAGCAGGTTGGATGCCAGCCCGTCGTCAATGTCATGCGTATTGCAGGCGATCTGGTCGGCGTAGTCAACGATCTGAGCCTCGAGGTTTGGAAAGCTTCCCAAGCCCTCCGTCCTGAAGCGGGAGAGGGAGCGAAGCTCCCGATGTTTGATGATTCCTTCGCGGACCTCCCATGAGAGATTGAGACCATCGAAATCGGGATACTTTTTTTCCAGGAAGTCCACCACGCGAAGGCTC
>JABMQX010000049.1 GCA_013203085.1 bacterium
AGGAAATAGCCAAAGCCTATGGGCAAAATGAAATCGATTCCATTCAGTTTTTTGAGTAACATCTTAATTTATAGCATGTTGCGAGAACAACAAAACTGAACAACCGTACACTACTGATAATGAATGAAGTCTGAAAAAAGCGATTGACACCCGCTTTCATAGACGGCGCGTGAATCTCAAAAGTGGGAAGAAGCCGGCCCAAGGGAAAGCCAGCGGTGGTTCCTCGCAGAACGTGCTCGCGGGTCAACCCACCCGATTCGAGTGGCTGGTCTTAGAACCAGCGTTATTAGCCGCCCAAGAATCAGTCAAGTTGCGGAAGTAAGTAGAAAAAATAATGTGAACAAGGGCAGTCCCTACCGCGATGTGACCGCCAACGTGAAACGAACGGGGAACGGGATCAGGAACGCATACGGAAGATTTGTTTGGACTGAATTCTGCACGAGCAGCTGCAACTTCGGCCATACGTCGCAGGAAACGGCGGAGCCGGTGGATTACTATGGATGCAGCCAGCGGTCTCGTCGTCTGCTCGCTGAATCCAAACGCGGCCCCTTGCAGGGATGAGTAAGTCTAGCGCAATATTGCTCTTGGACTTGGTGGCACGACCAGATATGGGTCTTCCCGTAAGCGCCTCTCTAAACTGATTGGATTTACCTTCTCGAATCTGAATGGTGAGAGTGACAGTTACTGGCTCATCATTGAAGTTTTGGATAACACAACTCCCATCGGTATAAGGATAGAAAGGGTGAAACGTGACGCAGCTCGGGCCATCAAAAACTGGGGCACAGAGTTTTGGCAGGATGATCGCGTCATTCTCTGTCATCACACGGTTGCCAAATGCAGCGCGAAGAGCAGAAAGAGGCGGCCCCTCCATAGCGAGCAAGCCGAGTGGCCGAGGACAGAGCAAAACCTCTCCCACGGCGTCAAAGTCGGCTTGACTGTAGGTGTGCGTATTGAGGAGCGAGATACCACCGCCCGGCGCTTTGGTGATGGTAAGAAGGGGGACCTGTCTACCGCCGTCCTCGCATAGTATGTCGCCGGGCCCAGCCTGGATCTCTATAGGCGACTCGAGGTCTATGACCACATGTGTTTTCTCAATCTTTTGAGTTTGTGGTGAATAGGACAACAACCGGGCACGAACCGGCTTTGACTGTATATCCGGGCTGATGCCGATCATGCGCGCAAGTTCGTCCCCGTCAGGTGACGCAATCAGAAGACTCGTTGTGAGTATGAGGTAAGCGCCTCGCTCGCGGGCCTTTTTTACATGGTCGAGAAGATTCGGATCAGCGGCCGCCTGGGCGGGGAGGAAGATGACCGGTGCACTTTCAGGAAACTCGTGCACAGGGATGAGTGGGATGCCGAGCATACCGAGGAAATCCATGACGTACATGTCCGCGGCAGGTTCGCTGTTGGGCGGCTTATAGGCGGGTGCCCCGATGACGGGATGTTCACGGACGGTAGCGGCGAGATCGGCGAGTTGGTCGAACTCGGCAATCATCTTTTCGTGGTCCGGGTGGCCTTCCATGACGTTGCCAAAGTTGAAGAGTACCAGTTCCATCGCGCCGGCGAGTACGCTCATGTAGGCCTGATCGAGGAAGTCGTACTCGACGCAGTCGCCGTGGTCGAACCAGGCGCCGCCGATCCTCTCGCCCGCGATGCCTGCGAGCCAGCGGTAGTTGACGAATCCTTCGTAGGGTTGCACGAAACCGAATCGCCGTGTGCTGCGTCCGCGGGTTTCCGTGCCGACCCAGACCTGGTCGAAGATCCGGGGAAACGTCTCCGTGTCGTAACCGAAGAGGTGGAACCGGTCGTACCACTGGGGGTACTTGACGATCATGGTGATGGCGGGGTTGACCTCTTTCGCAGGCCCGACGAACACTGATTGGGCCAGCTCCGTGAGCAAAGCCCTGCGATATTCGCCCCAGGAACGGTCGCCCTTAGCGGCTTTCGATTCCTGGCTCACGTCGGCTGTGCAGAGGAAGTCGTCGATGATGAAGGTGTCGAAAATACCCGCTGCCATGCGAATGACTTTCTTGAGATCGTGCTGGGTCTTTTCACTTTGCCAGTTGAACCAACCGAGGCGCCCCCTTTGGCGGACGCCGAAACCGCCGCCGGGCACGGTGGCGATGCCGCCGACCACGTCGATGTCCTTCTCCCGGAGCCAGTCGCGCACGAAGGTGAGGTGTTCGGGTGACACGACATGGCCGCCGCGGTAGACTTCGAGGTAAAGCTTGGTGATGCCCATGCGCTGGATGGTTTTCCAGGCGCGCGTGCGGACGGCCTCATCGGTAGCGAGCCGCTCAACCTGGCGCGATGTGGCGTAGGAACCGAAGCGCAGATCGCTCATGCGCGCCCGGGCCTTGTCCAGTTGGGTCTGGGCTGCGGGATGCCCAGACGAGATCGTTGCTATAAGCGCTATCGAACCAATCAATACAACTCGCTTCACAGGCTCACCTTTCATGTTTCAATATGCATTCAACGGTTTGTCAAGCCCTTCGTTCAATTACAGCTTCGGTCCTTGTAATTCGAGTGCCGAACAGGATTGGGACACCATACTCATTTCCGCACCGCACCGTCACCAGGCCGATCACCGAACCAGACCGTCATCGCTCCCTGTTTCCTGTTGGCCCAGGCGTAGTACGGCACGGCTGTCAGTGTGACCGGGCGTTGCCCATCGGCAAGGGCTTTGCCTTGGAGGACGGTCACGCCGCCCAGCAGTCCCGCCCGATGCTCCGCGCGCAAGTCCGCTTTCCGCGGCAAGACCAGGCTGAAGACGTTCACACCTGGGTGGTCGACCGCCTCCAGGCAGTAGACGATCGGGCCGCGCATCAACGCCATCTTCCCCTCGTCCTCCTTGACTTTCTCGTGCGCGTAGATCCGTTGGATCGGCATCGGCAGGTCCAATTCCACCACGTCCCCCGCCTGCCAACGACGTTGCAGATGCACATAGCCGTCATCCTTCGGCGAGGCATCGGCCGCCTGGCCGTTGACCTTCAGCCCGACAGGGGCGGCCTTCGGCTCGGCGAAGCGGTACAGGTTGCTGGGAACGGGTCGACCAAGCGCCCAGCCCGGAATCCGCAGGCACAGGGCGAATTCGGACGCCTGATCCGGCGTGACCGTCAATCGCACACGGCCGTTCCACGGGTAGTCGGTCTTCTGGGCCAGCTTGACCGTCACGCGGTCGTCTACCTTGAACGAGGCGGCCCCCGCGGCGTAGAGGTTGACGTACACCTTCTCTTTGCCGCGGGCATAGGCCAACCCGCCAACCTGCGGGATGATCCGCGTGAGGTTCGTCGGGCAGCAGGCCAGGCCGATCCACGACGACCGGCGGGCACCCTTGCTAGCCAGCGGGTTCTGGTAGAAGAACCGGTCGCCGGAGAGCGAGATTCCCGAGATCGCGCCGTTGTACAGCGCCAGTTCCATCACGTCGGCGTACTTGGCTTGCCCTTTGAGCAGGTTCATCCGGTGCTGCCAGAGCACGTGGGCGATGCCCGCGCACGATTCACAATAAGTCCTGTTAGGCAGCAGGTACGGGTCGCCGAAGCCTTCGTCGTGGTACTGGGCGGTGCCGATGCCCCCGGTGACGTACATCTTGCGGGCCACCACGTCCTGCCAGATGCGATCCAAGGCCCGCTCGTAGTGGGGGGCGTCCATGAAACGGGCGATGTCGGACATCGCCGAATACACGTATCCGGCTCGCACGGCGTGGCCGATGGCATTCTGTTCCACCAGCGGCTTGTGGTCCTGCATCCGGCCGTTGCGCGCGCTGTTTCGAGCCCGCCGCCGCGCCCGACGTTGCTCCGCGGCCGGCAGGTCTTCAAAGTTCGGCGGTTCGGCCGTCATCGTTTTGGGATCGAAGGGCTTGCGTTCGAGGCCGTGGGCGTGGCCGCGCTCGTCGAGGAAGAACCGCGACAACTCCAGGTACCGCCGCTCGCCGGTGGCGCGGTAGAGCTTGACCAGGGCCAGTTCGATCTCCTCGTGTCCTGGCACGTCATACCGCTTGCCGGGCCCGAAGATGCCGTCGATGTGGTCGGCAAACCGTTTCGCGGCGTCGAGGGCCTTGTGCTGTCCGCTCAGCCGGTTGTGCTCCACAGCCATCTCAAAAAAGTGACCCGCGTTGTACAACTGGTGCTCCAAACGCAATTCTTCCCATCTCTTGTCGGAGTCCTTGACGATGTAATACGAGATCAGGAATCCGTCTTTCTGTTGAGCGGCCAGGATGCGATCGAGAATGCCTTCCACTCGCTGGCGCAACTGGCTGTCGCCGCGATGCTGCAAGGAGTACAGCGCGCCTTCCAGGGCCTTGTGGAGATCTGAGTCGAAGGCATGGTGGCCGCGGAGCGGGCCGTCGAATACTCCCGCCGCCTTGTCGAAGTTGGTGACGTGCCCCGCCTGCTCCAGGCGATTCAGCACGTGGGG
>JABMQX010000518.1 GCA_013203085.1 bacterium
GGGATTTTTGATCCTCGGCCCAGCACACCTAAGGGGAGTTTCATGCTCGAGATAGAAATCCAAGACGGTTTCCTCGATTGTCCGAAGTCCGGGTTGATCGGGGAACTCAGGTGCCTTCCTTCATGCAAGCACTTTGCTTCCAAGGACGACGACCGCGTGCAGTGCAAGTCCGACGAAGATACTGAAACAGAGTAGTCGCCTCGAAACGTTCTGCCTCGGCGGGTGGTAGCGGTCGCCGCCCTTCGCGGAAGCCCGGCTGCACGGTGATGGTTCGCTCCGAGCAGCTCGCCCCAACTTCTCCTATGCCTTCCTGTAAAAGCAGTCTCTGATCAGGTAAACAAAAGCGGTTATGGCGATGATTTCCGCCGGGAAGAGAAGCCACCAAGGATAGGAGGAAGGCACTTTTCCCGCCAAGACATCCCCGTAGTTCCATATAAAGGAGCCGAAGATCATCAGGAACGCAATCGCCTCGATGACCCAGAACCGCAGATCGGGCTTGAGGCGAGCACCGCGGCGCTCGGCGAAGACGAGCATTCCTGATAACAACGCCATAGTGGCAGCCACTATCATGGGAGCACAGACCGGGCCCGTCCAGGGGACAGGAATGAGGAAAAGTATGTCCCACGTCCCCAGAGAGGCAGGGAAAACCGGAAAGTGTGTCAGCTCTGTTATCACCCTCAGCCAGAGATAGTAAAAAACATCCCAGGCGCCGAACAAGAAGAGGAAGGAGGCGATCCTCTGGACTTTCGTTCGACCCGCTGCGATGGCGCACCCCACAAGCATCACCAGAGTGGCGAACTCCCTCCCCAGCTCGACTCCTACCAGCGACTCATACTGCTTCTCCACAACCAGCAGAAGGGGAAACTTGAACCCTTCCGGATAGAGTATCTCCCAGAGATAGACCACGCACGCTGCTTCCACATAGGCCATTCCAACGGCAAATAGGGTGAGAGCCAGAAAGCGCCACGGACCGAAGACGAGCGCCGGAACTTTGTACGGACTCTGCGACACTGCCCGAAGTTTTAAGAGCCTGCCTCCCGGGAGAATCTTTCCCAAAAAGCCCCGGCCGCGCTCCGGTGTCGTGTCATCATTCATGTTTGCTTTGCGAGATTTCATTCCTTTTCCTCGGACCCACTGCCGTCCCGTCATCATTTTCCCGTCGGGAAAACATCGGGATGGACAATCTCGGCAGGGACCATTCCCGCTCGCAACTTCCCGACGCGAATCCTTGAACTGAGTAACTCGACTGTAGCGGAAACCGCCCCCCCCGGTCAACGCCTCTTTTGCTTTCTGCTCCTTCTTTGCGAACACGACGCGGTAACTTCCGTTTGTGAGGAGGTTCTCAAGAAGAAAAGAGAGTCTGGCAAGGAAAGGCGTCGCAATGCCTCAGTGATGGGGCGATAGGGGGGGCTTCGTTGCAGCAACGGGGTGCATACGCGGAACGATAAACGACGCCTGCATGAACCACAGACCATACACCAGGTTGACGTGGAAAGGCGGAGAAGGGGGATATCACTGCCTGAAGTCCGATCGAATGCTCCGGCCGCTCTTTCGCAGATTCGTATCGTCGAAGGCGTGGTTGCAAAGGCGCGAACGCACGATGCGAGCCTTTCTCTGCGCTCTCCGCGCACTGCGCGGTGAAGCTACCAGTTCCCGTTCCCCGTTTACCTGCCGATCGCCCTCTCCGATTGGGATATGAACTCGAGCAGGTGGACAATCTCCGGTATCTTCGGAAGGTCCGATTTGACAATCTCGACGGCGTGAGAAGTGGCGAGACCTGACCTGAAAAGTATTTTGAAGGCGCGTCTGATGATTCCCCGCGTTTCCGGCGGAAAGCCGTGCCTGCGAAGACCGACGGCGTTGATGTCTTTCACTGAGCACGGAACGCCGTCACTCAACGCGTACGGCGGCACATCTTGGATGACCTTCGACAACCCCCCGATCATGGACAGCGTGCCTATGTGCACAAACTGATGTATGCCAACCAATCCCCCGAGGACCGCCTTGTCCTCGATAAGGACGTGCCCCGCCAGTGAAGCGAGGTTCGCCATGATCACATCGTTCCCCAGACGGCAGTTGTGTCCCACGTGAGAATACGCCATCAGGTAGCAGTCTTCCCCCAGAATTGTCGCCGAGCCTTCACCCGTCGAGGAATTGACTGTGACACATTCTCTGATGACCGTTCTGGCGCCGATTCGGACATACGTTTTCTCGCCGCCGTACTTCAAGTCCTGGCATCGTAGCCCGACCACAGCCCCGGGGAAGACCTCGCACGCCTTTTCAAGTGTGGTGAAGCCTTCTATGACGGCGTGAGTGTGGATTATTGTATCATCCCCGACGGTTACATGTTCCCCAACGATTGCGTAAGGACCAATCTCGACGTTCTCTCCAAGCTCCGCTTTTGGGTTGACAATCGCAGTTGGGTGAATCTTGGTCAACTCTCCACCTTCACTTCGCCGGCGCACCGGGGGCGGGACGACTCGAATCTGTTTCGACGAGCGTGCACATCAGTTCCGCTTCGCATGCAAGGTTCTGTTCCACGAAAGCCTTTGTTCGCAGGTAACACGTGCTGGAGCGAAGCCGTACAACGGTAGCTTCCAGCCGAAGAGTATCTCCCGGAAACACGGGCCTTCGGAATTTCACATTGTTGATGCCCATGAAATACGGGACCTTCCCTACGTTTTCCCCTTTCGTCAGCATGATTATTCCCGCGACTTGCGCCATTGCCTCGATGATGAGCACCCCCGGCATAATCGGGTGCTCTGGGAAATGACCGGCGAAGAACGGCTCGTTGATTGTGACGTTCTTAATGCCCACGACCCTCTTATCCGGGACGAATTCGATGATCTTATCCACGAGAAGGAAGGGATACCTATGGGGTAGAATGCTCATGAGCCGCAACACGTCCATCGGTATCGGGCGATCCTGTTTTTCACCGTTGTAGGAGGGATTTCC
This sequence comes from bacterium, assembly GCA_013203085.1. Classification (GTDB taxonomy): domain Bacteria; phylum Auribacterota; class JABMQX01; order JABMQX01; family JABMQX01; genus JABMQX01. Next base: position 2,956 of record JABMQX010000518.1, read on the forward strand.
TCTCGCCGCTTCCTTCGCCTTTTGCCTCAACAGGCGCGTGAGTCTTATGTTGCTGTCGTGCCCCGACTTTATTGCCACAACATGGGCCCGCAGGGGCTGTCCCAGCAAAAACAGATCGCCCATAAGATCGAGAATCTTATGCCGGACAAACTCCTTTTCGAAGCGAAGCCCTTCCCTACTGAGAGTCGCTTCTCCCTTTACCACGACGGCGTTGTCCAGGCTGCCTCCCTTGATCAAGCCGCTAATAATCAAGTCCTCGACCTCATCGTACGGGCAGAACGTCCGCGAAGGGGCTATCTCCTTGACAAAAGTCTCGTCGTTAATGGGCAGCGAGAGAAACTGGGTGTTGATCCCCGGCTCAGTGTAGGAGATGGTGAACGAGATGGAAAGCTCATCCGCCGGCAGGACGATCAGGTCCACGCCGTTCTCCGAGAAATAGATCGGCTCCGTCGGCTTGAAGGCGTTCTTGGGCGCGTCCTGAAGCTCGATCCCTGCCGATTGAATCATTTCCACAAACGGCAGGGCACTCCCGTCTCCGACGGGCGGCTCGTTTGCATCCACCTCCATGAGCAAGTTGTCAATGCCCAGCCCCATCAGAGCCGCCAGCACGTGCTCCACCGTGTGGATCTTAACGTTGTTTCTGCCGAGGGTCGTACCCCGCAGAATGTCCGTCACATTTTCGATCACCGCCTCGATCGGCGGCTCATCTGGGAACTCCTTTCCCAGAACCCTGACTCCATATCCGGGCGGCGCCGGCTTGAATGTTATGCTCGTCCTGTTGCCCGTGTGCACGCCGATTCCCGAGCGACTGACATCTTTCTTAATTGTCCTCTGGCGCTCCATTGTTCTCTCCATGTCTTCCACTTTTGAGGACCGGAACTTCCGCCGGGCGAAAGAGCTGCTCTCGAAGCCTGCCGAGGATGTCTCCACTTCCTTGCCTCGGATGGGACGCGGGAGCTGACTAACCTGAGTCTCACGCTGCTCCATCCCATTCGCGGAACCTATGACTCCGTGCTTCCGGAGACTGCAC
>JABMQX010000519.1 GCA_013203085.1 bacterium
CTCAAATACCACCAAAGGCGGCTGGTATTACCCCCATTTCAAGTATGTGCGCGAGGACTTAGGAGGTCTTTCCATTCAGCGTTTCGCGGAAGCGATTCGCGCCGAGGGTTCCATCTGCAATCCGGGCTGCAATAAGCCGTTGCACCTTCATCCCCTGTTTACAGAGATGGATGTTTACGGCCACGGCAAGCCTACCCGGATCGCTCACCTTCGTGAATCTGCTAAAATTGACCAGTATCCGGAATCGCTGCCCGTCTCGGAGAGTATCCGCCATCGTGTCTTCGAAGTTTCGTGGTTCAAGCACCACAGGCCAGCGGTGATTGAAGAACACGCCAACGCTTATAGGAAGGTTGTGAAAAACTACCCGGCATTGCTTGCCGATGACAAAGGGCAAGAAGGCGAAATCGGAGGATATAGCAGCTTTTTCAGCAGCGACACAACTATCCGATGAGCTGATATTTCCGCACCAAGCAGCAAGAGTTTTGCCGTGGTCTTTGGACCGAAAAGCCATACAGAATCAGGTGGGCCTCCACGGGAGTAACAATAGGAGAAAAAGATGAAGTGCATGCAGGCTCTGCTTGCCGTTTACATCGGTGTGGTCTGGGCCTGCAACGTCATCGCCCAAGAAGTACCGCTTGCTGCGCAATATACTGACCATAAACGTCTGCTGGTCTACCGCAATGCCGACGGCCGCGAGCACCCGGTGAAGACGGCGGCAGACTGGGCCCGCCGCCGACAGCACATCCTGGACGGTATGCAGCGGGCTATGGGCAAACTTCCGGACCGAAAAAGCCTTTTGCCTTTCGATGTCAAGGTGCTCGAGCGAGTGAAAAGCGAGGGGTTTGAACGACGGAAGATTTCGATGGTGGTCGAGAAAGGCGCTCGCCTTAACTCGTACCTGTTTGTGCCGACCGGTTTGAAAAATGGGAGTAAGGTCGCCGCTATGCTGGCGTTGCACCCAACCCACCCGATGGGCAAAGGTGATACGGCCGGACTGAGCGCGCGGAAAAACCGGTCTTACGGCTTAGAACTTGCCGAGCGCGGCTACGTGGTCCTTGTTCCGGATTATCCTTCGTTTGGTGATGACAAGGACTACGATTTCGAGAACGACCGTTACGTCTCCGGCACGATGAAGGGGATTTTCAACCACGTGCGGTGCGTGGATTATTTGTGTTCGCTGGACATGGTGGACCGGGAGCGCATCGGGGTAATCGGCCATTCTCTCGGCGGACACAATGCCATGTTCGTAGGTGTCTTCGACACACGTCTCAATGTGATCGTGTCAAGCTGCGGCTGGACACCGTTTCACGATTACTACGGCGGCAACATCGCTGGCTGGACCAGTGACCGCTATATGCCCCGACTGCGGGACGCGTACAAGCTCGACGCCGACCTTGTGCCCTTCGACTTCTACGAGGTAGTTGCTGCTCTCGCCCCTCGGGCGTTCTTTTCTAACTCGCCGCTGCACGATGATAACTTCGACGTCAACGGAGTGAGGAAAGCCGTCCGTGCGGCTGCGAAGGTGTATCGCCTACTGGGCGCTGCTGAGCGATTACAGGTTCGCTATCCCGACGCCGGCCACGACTTTCCGCCGGAGGTCCGTGAAGAGGCATATCGCTTCATTGATCAAACGCTGCGCCATACTCCGCGCCGCCTCCGGTGACCCCGGCCCGTCGCTACTCGAGAATCTCGAAGTCGTCCAGGAGTATGCGGTCCCTTTCGCCGCCCTCGAAGACGAGCTTGATATTGTCGAGGACGTCGCCCTCGAGGCTCGGTCCCCTCATGCTCCACCCGACTCGGGCTTCTATGGCCCGGAACTCGACGTTCCGCCACTGATTCGTCCTGAGTCCGCCAATTGTGTAGCGGCAGTTGTCCATGTGCTTCTTGGACCAGATCAAAACCGTCACCTCGCCTGCGTCGCAGAGGGGCCTGAGCTTGAAGCGTATGGTCGTCGAGTCCTTGACGGGCGTTGAGTAGTCGTGCCAGACCGCGGCCCCGCTCGGAGGAAAG
>JABMQX010000520.1 GCA_013203085.1 bacterium
AGAAACACTCCCAGATATTCGGGCAACGCGCGCTCTGACAGATTGTAGCGAGCTTCAGGCGCCGCAGAGTCCGCGCCGTCTCGACCCAGTTCCGCCTTTGAGCGGGATCAGAGGGAAGCTTCTTTTTCAGCCAACCCGGCAAACGTGTACGGCCTTCCATTTCTACGTGTAGATATACCCCTCTATGGTGCACTGGTCCGGTTTACGGAGTAGCCGGGACACTGCAAACGCAATGATAACACTATCGAGGGCGTCACCGCTGGCGTTACTGAGGACGCTGGACCGTAGTGGTTCTGCCTTTTTGTAAGTCATTCCGAGTTTCTCAAGTCTTTTCAGGATCTTGGCTCGCGCGGCGCGCTTCTTCGCGGTCCTCCCCTTATAGGAAACGTAAAGGCCGAGCCGCTTCAAGGTTGAGGCGGGGCAGACCTCAAGAATCCAAGGTTTGCCAGGCGTGGCTTTTTGCATTGGCGGCACGCGTACCAAGCCACGCCGGACAAGCGGCGCGAGAACCTGCGCTATCCCGTAATAAGTCTGCCTATAAAGCCTTAAGTTATACGGCGAGAAAGGGCTTTGACTCTCAATGTCAGTGATTCGCTTCAATTCGGCCCCTTCTCCACCCCTGAGACAGGCCTCCCTGAAAGTCTCCGGATCCGGGTAGGCGCCTGCAAAGCTGCGGACGAACCTTTCCCACTTGACGTTTTTCACAAGCTCTCTTGGCAGCCCAAATGGAAAATCAATGCCGAACACGGATGCGTTGTGCCTCTCTATGAAGTCACGAAGTGCCCTCAGACATTGCTCGCGGTCCCTACCGGAGCCAGGTAGGTACTGTGCTGCGAAGCACTCTTGAATTTCCAGTCTGCCGTCCCGGACTTCGCCGCTCGCAATCCATATTCTCTTGCAAGCGTCTTTTGCTCCGCTGAAGTCCACACCATGAACGCGCCGGATATTATCCGGCGCGTGTCGAGCCAAGCTTCCCCCCGTTTTTCCTGCCACTTGCATCACACTCCTCCAATGGTGGTGCACTGTGTCTGCGGGCGACGCATTCCTTCTCTTGCTGGACTACATTGTGCACTCCTGGTCCCCGGTCCTGTCAAGCCCATGCCTTTGCCCTCTCGAGATTCTCCTATTCGCCGCTTCCCTTCTTCGATCGCGCCGAGAAGATGTGGATGCTCTGTCCTTTCGCGTCGAAGGCGGCTTCCATAATCGCCTCCGGCAGCGTCGGGTGCGGATGAATCGCACCGGCAAGCTCGTCCAGAGTAGCTTCCGCTTTCATCAGGGCGACGGCTTCGCCGATGAGATTTGTGGCGTCCGCTCCCACAATCTGCGCCCCGAGTATCTCTCCGGTGCGAGCATCGGCGACAACTTGTGCGAAACCCTCGGTATCGCCCGCGATGACCGCCTTGCCGGAGGCAGCGAAGGGAAACTTGCCGACGACCACTTCAAGTCCTTGATTCTCCGCCTCCTGGCGGCTTAGCCCCACCGCAGCGACTTCGGGGGAGGTGTAAATGCAGCAGGGTACGGCGGAATAATCCATTCCCCGCTCACCGCCTGCGGCATTTTCTGCGGCGACGATTCCCTGATGGTGAGCCACGTGTGCCAGCAAACCCTTATCCACGACATCGCCCACGGCATAAGTGCCCGCGAGGCTCGTCTGCATGTATTCGTCAACCACAATGGCGCCGCGTCCGGGGGTGGTCTCGACGCCGACCTCCTCGAGGCCGATGCCGTCGGAATTCAGCTTCCTGCCGACGGCGATAAGCGCCTTCTCCGCAGAAAGTTTCGCCCCGGAAGATAGCTCGCATTCCACCTTATCGCCTTTCTCGGAAACTCGCTTCACTTCCGATTTCAGGTGAATTTTGACCCCCTTTTTTTCCATCTGGCGCTGGAGGGTTCTCGCCGACAGCGGGTCGAGTCCCGGCAGGAGCTGCTCTGTCATCTCGAGGATAGTTACTTCAACGCCAAAGACCGAAAAGAAAGTTGCGAACTCACATCCGACATATCCGCCGCCGATGACCAGAAGCGACTCGGGCAGCTTCTTTAGAACGAGGGCGTCGGTGCTGGAGAGAAACCTCCTGCCGTCGAAAGGCATGGAGGGAAGGCTCAGCGGCTCCGACCCGGTGGCGATTATCGTTTTGGCGGACTTGACGGTGAGCGGGCCCTCCCGGACGTCAACGCGGATTGTGTTGCGAGACACAAGCTTTCCGACCCCTCGAAGGACATCAACACCTCGCTTCTTCAAAAGGAACTCCACTCCTTCCCGGAGCCCTTTAACGACTTCAGCCTTCCTTTCCTTCACTTTGCGGAAGGAAAATCCGGGAGAACCGCTGATGGTGATTCCGAAGCGTTCGGAACCCCTTGCTTTTTCGAGAAGGTCCGCGGCGTGCAGGAGGGCTTTCGTGGGGATGCACCCCCGGTTGAGACACGTCCCCCCCACAAGACCCTTTTCCACAAGGCATGTTTTCATTCCGAGCTGAGACGCCCTGATGGCGGCGACATAGCCGCCCGGCCCCCCGCCGAGAATTGCGAGGTCGTACTTTGCCATAATCCCTTTCTCCACATGATTCTGACTTTCCCGTCGTATCGGGCAATGAAGGATACACTACTTGAGACCAAGATTCAACCGCGCTTCACACCCTTTCGGGAATCCAAACAAGGCGAGCGAGGGCGAAAAAGGCTACCGGGTGGGGAAAAACTACGCGCCCCTCGACCGGCGCGGTTTCGGCAAATCTGCCTCCGCCCGGCGAGACACGGCGAGCAACGCCTCCTGGAGATTACCGGCAAGGGCAACCATCTCCGACTCGGTCGCCTTCGCAGGGCAGTAAAG
>JABMQX010000521.1 GCA_013203085.1 bacterium
CTCGTGGGACGTACTATTCAACAAGCTGGACTTCGCCAACTGCCGGGGTTGTTCCTCATCGAGATCGTTCGGGAAAGCCACATTATTTCACCTGTCCCACCCGACCAGAAGCTGCATGCCAACGATGTCCTCACGTTCACCGGCGCTGTGAACACTATCGTGGACCTCGAAAAGATTCCGGGCTTGGTCCCGGTGGCGGACGATGGCTACGAAAGGCAGATTGCAAAGCGACGCGGACGCATGCTTTGTGAGGCTGTGGTTTCGGCGGCATCCCCGTGTGTTGGAAAAACTATCCGGGACGCAGACTTTCGCGCTTCCTACAACGCCGCCGTGGTTGCCGTCCATCGCGGCGGAGAGCGCCTCGCTGGGAAGGTCGGCGATGTCGTATTGCGCCCCGGTGACACACTTTTGCTCCAGACCGGACCACATTTTATTCGAGCGAATCGAAACAATCGAAGTTTTCTTCTGGTCGGCGGCGTCGAGGACTCCCGTCCCGTGCGTTACGACAAAGCGATAATTTCGTTTGCTCTGCTGTTTGTGCTTATCGGACTGATGACTTCCGGCGCGATCAAGATCGTTACGGCTGCGTTTCTCGTTGCCGGACTGATGGTTCTCACGCGTTGCATCTCCGTCTCGGACGCCCGGCAAAGTATTGATTGGCAAACTTTGTTGACCATCGGGGCCGCTTTTGGCCTTGGGAAAGCTCTCGTCAATTCCGGGTGCGTCGCTTCGGTCGCCGAGTTCTTCGTGAGCGTTACGGGGCGTTGGGGACCTTATGCTGTCCTCGCCGGTGTCTATTTCATGACGACTCTATTCACGGAACTGATCACGAATAATGCCGCCGCCGCCCTGGTCTTCCCATTCGCCGTGGCTATAGCGGGGCAGATCGGCGTCAGCCCACGTCCTTTCGTCATGGCGGTCGCCTTCGCCGCTTCGGCAAGCTTTATAACTCCTCTTGGCTATCAAACCAATCTTATGGTGTATGGACCCGGTGGGTACCGTTTCACTGATTTTGTACGAGTGGGACTTCCCCTCAACCTCCTTCTCCTCTCCTGTGCAACCGTACTGATCCCCATCGCCTGGCCGTTTTAGCCAAAGTGATGACCCCAGTTGCCTCGCCGGTGGATCACGCCAGTAACCGCGAAGAAAGGGATTGGCACAGGGGTTAGCCTTCCGAAGTTTTTCCGATAGCATACAGCCGCATCCAACCATCCGGCGTTCTTGACTCCTGGGAGGGACTTAGGTTAAAGTCTCCTCGTACTGTTTCTCATGGAAAAAGAGATAGGTGAAGTATGCTGAAGAGGCGATTCCTTGCGGTTGCGATAGTGTGTATTCTTCTCCTTTCGATTGGCGGGTGCGGAAGGAAGAAGCTGCGTGTGGCTCATATCTACGAGCCTCTTGCCGGGCCGGCTCACAGACTGAATTTCCGCTGGCTGAAGGGCGTCATCCGGCAGTATGAAAAGCAGCACCCGAACCTGCCAGTGCGGTTGGAGCAGATTCAGTGGGACAAGATTGATGCGAAAGCGATAAGCGACTACCGGGCGGGTGTGCGGCACGATGTTGTCATGACCTCCCCGCAGTTCATGCCGCAGCATTTCGAGGAAGGGGACTTGCTGGACCTGACTCCCTACGTCTCGAAATGGTCGAGCGAGAAATTGGACGATCTTTCGTGGAGTCCCTCCTGGCGGAAATGCGAGCAGAATGGCGTGCGGCTGGCGATTCCGACGGGAGTCCACACGCGACTGGTTGTTTTTCGGCGAGACATGTTTGAACGGGCTGGTCTCGACCCGGAGAATCCCCCGAAGAATCTCGACGAACTCGTCGAGGCGGCGAAGAAGTTGACTCGCGATACCGATGGCGATGGAAAAACGGACGTATGGGGACTCGGCCTATACATCGGGCCTCTCAGGGCGACGATCGAGCTATATTTCGCTCCGCTCTTGTGGCATTTTGGCGGGGAGCTATACGACAAGAAGAGCAACCTGGCAATTTTCGCCAGCGATCCCGGAGTGAAAGCGGTTCGGTTTCTGGACGACTGCATCCACAAGCATAGGATTACGCCGCCGTGGGCGTGCAGCGGAACGTACGACGACGTTATCCAGCAGCCTTTCCTCGAAGGGAAGGTCGCAATGGCATGGGGCTGGGGGAACTACTGGAACAAGGTGCTCGAGGAAAAGGGGTGGATCAAAGGATTGGTTCCGCCGACGGCGCAAGGGCGGGAGATTAAGGTGGGGGTTTTTGTCACGCCAACGGAGACGAAGGCACAGTTCACGAATTGCTGGGCGATATCCATCCACAAGTTGAGCAAGCAGCCGCAGGAGGCTTTCTCTTTCATCGAGACCGTGTTGGAAGCGAAAAACCTGGAGGTTTATCCGGACGCCGGTGTACCGGTCCTGAAATCCATCTGGGCGAAGAAAGAATATCAAAATCACTGGTATCGCGTCTGGAAGGAGGCTGCGGAGGCGGGCCGTCCGATGCCGAGCACACCGCATTACTACGACCTGGCGGACACTGTCGCCAACGCTCTCCAGGAGGTCATTCTCAAACACGCCGACCCCGCCGCGACTTTGAAACGCCACCAGGACGAGTTCAATGACCGATATGCCCGTCCGTAAACGTCAAATCGCTCCAACCCTTCTTTTCCTCCCGGCGTTTTCGCTTCTGATTCTTTTCTGGTGTGTGCCGCTGATTCCCGGACTTGGTTTGGCGTTTCGCTCGCCGGGGCCGGAGGGGGTCTGGCCCTCCCTCATCAACTACTCCCGCCTTCTCGGGGAGCTGACCTTCCGGCGTAACCTTCTTCTTTCACTCATATACGTGGTTGGCGTCGTGGGTTCGGCTACGCCGATTGCGTATGTGGCTTCCTTGCTGATGACGCGGAACATTCGCAGCCTGAAGTGGTCCCGCAGCCTGCTTTTGATCCCGTGGGTAGTTCCGCCGGTGGTCAGCTCACTGATCTTTCGGAATATGGCCTGGGCGGAGATAGGACCCCTGACGAAGCTTTATCGCCTGATTTCCGGACAACCGGGCCTCCTGCCTCTGCAGGACTCCTCCTGGGCGATGGCCACAATCATATTGCACAGCTTCTGGCGTTCCGTGCCCGTGATGACCCTTTTTCTTGCGGCGGGAATCGCCACCATTCCGAGGGAGTTTCACGAGGCGGCTCAGACCGACGGGGCAACGTCGCTGCAGAGGTTCTGGCATATCACCTTTCCGCTCACACGGATGCATCTGGCGGTGGGCATGCTTTTGATCACGGCTTTCACGCTCCAGGACGCGGAAACGGTTTACGCCCTGACGGGCGGTGGTCCCCATCACGGCACGGAAGTGGCCGCGGTGCGGCTGTTCAAGGAGGCGTTCGACTACGGGCAGTTCGCCATAGCAGCCGCCATCGGCTCATTTCTTTTGGCGGCGGGACTGTGCTTCATGCTCTTATACTTGGCGTCTTTTCGCCGGGCGGAGGCGACGCTGTGAAAAGGAAACTACACTGGCTGTTGATGGCTCTTTTCTGCGGGGTCGCTGTGCTGCCGATACTCTGGGGAATCAGAACGAGCCTTACACCCGGCCCTGAGGCGGGGTCCCTTGTCCCGTCAAAGGTGACATGGGAGCACTATCGGAAGATCATCTCGCAGGGCCGTTTCTACCGGTACGCTGCAAACAGTGCGATTGTGACCATCGGCTCTCTGATAGTCGTTGCTCCGCTGAGTCTTGCGGCGGGATATGCCCTCGCCCGCTTTCGCTTCTGGGGGAGAAAGGTGGCGCCGTTGTTGCTTGCGTTTCCGTTGCTTCCGGCGATCACGTTCTTGGTTCCGCTGTCCCGGTATCTCAACGTGCTCGGTCTTTACGACAGCCTGCCGGCGTTAATACTATCGAACTCCGCTTTCTGCATTCCTTTTTGCGTATGGATGATGCGAAACTTCGTCCACACTGTGCCTCGGTCGCTGGAGGAGGCTGGTCTGCTGGACGGATGCACCCGGCTGAGTCTGCTGTGGCGGATCGTTCTGCCGTGCGCCTTCCCCGGCTTAATGGCGGTGACGGTTTTCGTTTTCGTCCAGGTCTGGAATAATTTCATATTCGCTTACGCTCTGACGACGAATCAGGCTCTACAGGTTCTGCCGAAAGCTGTCGTCGGTTTCATAGGAAGCTGGCGGACGGATTGGGGCGGGTTGATGGCGATGGGCGTCCTGACGCTTCTGCCGCCTGTCATTGTTTTTCAATCGCTGCAGAAGTGGTTCGTGGCAGGGATGTACGGATTGGGAACGAAATGAAGCTTTCTGATTCGTCTTATACGCGGGTTCGTCGCCGTTCGCCCGGTTCTCCGATTTGCGATTTCAGATTTCGGATTTGCGAATCCGCAATCTGCAGTCCGCCATCCGCAATCCGGAAAGGAACTCCTTCGGAGGGAAAACATATGGCACGTTTGCATAACACGCTTGTTTGCCTCCTGGCTTTGACGGCGCTCCTTTGCTCGTGTATCGGGCGAAGGGAGTTTGTGCTTGAGCCTGTAGAACAGGAAGCCGCCATAGAGCCTGCCGAAGCTGACACTGCGCCCGCGGAGAAATGGATTCTATCAAGGGTTTCCGAGAGGCTGAAGGAAGTCCTCGGGGAGCGAGTCGTCCATATCAAAGCTGATAGGGCGGCGCACTTTTACCGGGAGACTTGGGGCAAGGAAACGCCCCACGTGGACGTCTTTTTCAGTGATTATGCACTTCGGATTCCGCTCCAAGAAATTGCCGGTTACCCGTGGGATTCTGTTGTGGAGCAGTTCGAGACAGGGCAGCTCGGCCCCGTCCTCCTCAAAAATGGGTGGCAGGTCTGGCTCGGCTACATCGAGAGGAAGGACGCCATCTCCCACGACCTGGGCCTATCGGTGCGAGACGCGTGCAGCCGATTGTCAAGCTCCGGAGATGCCAATAGAGACCGAGTTGTTCAGCGCCTGTGCGACGATTTCCGAAAAGGATTCGTCTTTGCGGATGATGTGGAGCTTTTCCGACGCCTGTGGCATTCGCCGTTCGCAGTTGAGAATCCGACGCAACTCAACGTCAACGAGGCGCTGGCGACGCTTTTTCTCGCGGACCTGAAGCGTCTGATAGCGCCGCCGACAGCGGGGGAACATGTCGCGGAGGTCTGGACCCCTTCGATGAGAGGGTTCGAGTTCGGGGATGGAACGTCGGAGCACGGCTTTTCCGCCGAGCTGTTCGACCAGCGAAATCACGTTACGGTTCTGTTCTTGCCTCCGGCGATGCCGGGGGAACCGCTGGACGAAGTGTTCCGACAGAAAGTTCTGGCTTCCGTCCGACGACACGGGCTGTGGGCGCCGGGTCTTGAGATGATCCGCCAATCGGAGAGCGTTCTGCAATCCCAAGACCCAGACGACGGCAAGGAGATCGCAACGCTGCTTTTGTTCTCCGCACTTCAGTTTCCAGACCACAAAGCCCGCGCGGCAAGTATGCTCGTCAAGCTTTTCCCGCCGGGCGCCCCGGAACGCGACGACATCATCGCAATCGTGAATGCTATTATTCGAGGAGAATGAGCGAAGTGCTGAATGGGAATGAGCGAAGGCAATGTTCGGCTTCCGGCCACGGAACCAAACCTCACAGGTCAAAAAGGATACGGAAAAGCGACGTGCCCCTGCGGAGATGGTGTGCGACTTCTTGCGGTCTCAGCGCTTTCCGCTGTTGGCCCTCCGAGCGCTTCCACAATCTCCGTTGGCGACTAATCTCTTGACCGGGAGAGGTTATTTTGCGTAAGTTGAGGTGTGCGCGCGGGTTAGTGTGGCAGCATCTCCGTGAAAAGACGCCGAGGGCGTGTTGATATATGACTGCCAGAAGAAGAGCAAGAGAATTCGCCGTTCAGTTCCTTTACGGCTTCGCGGTCAA
>JABMQX010000522.1 GCA_013203085.1 bacterium
AAGTACGGCGAACCGATTGCCACAAGGACCGGCTATCCCACCATGGTCTTATCCAATCCGGGCCGCTACAGCGACGGTTCCGACATCGAACGCGACATCGGCATACTCAGGACGCTGCGGAAACAGACCGGGAAGAACTACTACAACATGAACTGCCAACTGGCCGTGGTGTACATTCAGGCACTTAACGCGTTTCAAAATTTCCTGGGGCTGGACGATCTGAAGGCGGTGGTCGGCGGACACTCCAAGCGGGGGCGCAGCGCCACGGTCGCCGCGGCGATGGACTCTCGCGTAGCCTCCGTGATCATCATGGGCAACGAAGGTGTTTACGCAACAGACAGGATTCAGTGGCACCTATCCTTTCACCACGCCTTCTTCCAGGATCAAGTAACTGTGCCGGTCTTCTATCTGGGCGCCACGAACGAGGACGGCTACAAGATGTTCAACGTCAATATAATGCAGCAGCGTCTGAAGCGGCCCATGACGATCGAGATGATACCCAACTACTGTCACTCCAACTTCAGCGAGATCCAGTTCATGGATTTCATGATGTGGGTGGCACACGTGTTCGACGGCCGGCCCCTAACGCACATTACCGAGGTCAGCCACGAACGAGAAGACAGGCGCAGCGTGTTTAAGGCCAAGATCGAGGGCAATGCCAGGATCCAGGTGGTGAAGGCGTGGTACGTCTACACCGACGATCCGGCGTGGCGTGACCTGATGTGGTACCACCTGCTGATGCGCAAGGTGGGTGACTATTACGAAGCAGTGCTCCCCGGAAGGATCCCCGATGCCTTCATGGTCGAGGTAGGAGACATCGCCATGGGTTTCCCGGGATACGTTTCCAGTACCCCGCAGAAACTGACGGATGCAACGGTGATCGAGCGGCGGTCGAGAGGCTCGCGGCCGCGTCTCTGGGAGCCGGCCCGGTAGAACCGCCGATCCTCGCGTTTTGATGAAGGAACGGACTGCTCACTGCCCGTTTCCGACAAGAACCAGTTTTTTCAAAGGAGCCAACTATTATGCGAACGACGATCCTGTACTTTGTGGTCTTGTTGACTATTGGGGCCGCGCCGGCGGCGGACGCGGATCCGCTGGCGGAAATCACGCGAACCATCGAGGGCAGGGCCCGCCGCGCATCAAGCGGGCTGTTCGATCCCGAATCGAACCAGGACGCTTACCATATCGGGCCCGGCGAGACGGTGGTCTTGACGACACTGCAAGGGCCCGGTGAGATCCGCCACATGTGGTTCACCATCGCCGGGCGAGAGCGGCGGTATCCCCGCACGCTGGTGATGCGGATATTCTGGGACGGCGCCGATGTGCCCTCCGTGGAGACACCCATCGGCGACTTCTTTGCCGCCGGCAACGGGATGCGAGCGGACGTGAATACTTTGCCCATCCAGGTAACGTCGTATGGACGCGCCCTGAACTGCTACTGGCGGATGCCCTTTCGCAAGAAGGCCCGAATCGAACTGGCCAATGAGGGAAAGAACAGACTGACCGTTTACTGGCAGTTCGATTGGATGCAGTTGCCCCGGGCTGCCGATGACATGCTTTACTTCCATGCCCGCTATCGGCAGGAGTTTCCCGCCAAGCCATTTTCGCCATACGTCATTTTTGATGGCCGAGGTGAGGGCCACTACGTGGGAACGGTCTTCTCCATCCAGTGCAGCTATGGAAGCTGGTTCGGCGAGTCCGATGACCGGTTCTACATTGACGGAGAAACGGAGCCTTCCATTGTGGGCACCGGCTGTGAGGACTTCTTCAACGATGCCTGGAACCTCCGCCTCTTCACCAATGCGAACACGGGCGTGACGATCAAGGAACCCAACGGTGAAGACTGCCGGTTCACCGCGTACCGGTGGCACATCCGGGCCCCGGTCACCTTTCGCAAATCGCTGAAAGTCGAAATCGAACGGCGCAGCTATGCCCTGGTGACGAACCCGGAAACCGGCCAGCGGAAGCACTACGATTTTAAGTGCCGGCCGGACCTCTGCTCGTCGGTGGCGTTCTGGTATCAGAAGACAATCGCCAAGCCCTTTGACCGCTTTCCGCCAGTGCAGGAGCGGATCAACCCGGAAATCTTTCTCGAAACGGCGGAGATGGTCCCGGAGATAAAGACATCGCCCGGGGTAACGGCCAGGCGTCACAGCAACCGTGTCTGCAACCTCAAGCGTGGGCTGTACGTTGACAATACGCGGGTCGGCGGACGGTTTGAGGTCCCCTGCCACATCGAGGAAGAGGCCAAGTACTCGATTTCCATCTTTCAATGCCTTTACAGAACCGGAGGCATCTGGAAAGTGACGCTTAAGGGACCGTCCGGAGAGACCCTGCTCGATCGGGCCATGGATTTCTACGATCCTTACCTGGCTTGGAAAGAGAATCGGCCGGAGAACTTCCTCTATGGGACCTGGTTTGAGAAAAAGGTTGGGATCCACAAGCTGACGCCGGGTGACTACGTCTTTCGCTTTGAATGTGTCGGATCAAATCCGCTGGCTCGGGCAGAAGATTCGGGCAAGCCCGGCTTGAACTGCCGCCTGGACGGCATATCCCTGCGCAAGTTCCCCTGGGACGACCTCTATGGCCAGATGCAGCGGTACCTTGCCGAAGAAGAAAAACGCTCCGCGGAAATGGTCCGCCGGGCAGAGCAAACGGTCGCCGGTCTTGATGCGGCTATCAGGCGGTTTCGGCAAGATACGGGCGGATACCCCAACAATCTCGGGGAACTTCTGACGCGTCCGCAACGAATTCGTGCGGCAAGGGGAAACTGGCCGTACGTTGCAGAGATTCCTGCTGACCCCTGGGGACAGGCCTTTCGCTATGAGCATCCCGGGAAGTTCAACCCCGACTTGTTTGACGTCTATTCCGTCCACGGCAACAGCAGAGATCCAGCCCGGTGGATCGGCAACTGGCCCAATCCCTTCCATATCCAGGGCGCACTGGAAGGCGAACAGCTCCAAATCAAGACCAGGAGCGAGGACGTAACTGTATCGCAGCAGCAGGTCGGTGTGGCATCGTTTCCACCGCTTTCCCGTGGGCGGCTGCTTTTCGTTCGCCTGCAGCGGAAGGGAGACTTCATCGAGCTTGCCATCCCGCCTTCCGTTAGGCCGGGGAAATACGTTTTGAAGGTACGCCTGGTCACCTCCTGGGATTACGCGGTGGTTCGTGTGGAGTTCAACGATACGCCGTTGGGGCAGCCCGTAGATACGTATTCATCGAGAATCGACACCAAGTCGGTCGTGCTGGGCAACATTGACGTCAGGTCCGGACGGAACGTCCTCCGCTTAGAGGCCGTCGGCCGGAATCCTGAGTCGTCCGGACACTGTGCCGGCATAGACACCGTGATGCTCGTCCCCATCCGGTAGAGACGCAGGAAGCCAAGTCCTCTCAGGACGTGGCTTGTTGTTTGCAATGGGTTTGGACCATTTGGTCGGCTTCAGGGAAGGTCTTTTTGCCCTTGGGTCTTGCCGAGCGGCGACCATTCTCCGAAGCACTCGGTTTCGACTTTGCAGGGTCCTTTCGATTTCCACACGGCCTTGGAATTGTAGTCCCACTTAAGGTACTCAGACCCGCCGCCGCCAATGGTGGTGATCAGATATTGGTTGTCGCGGTACCCGATCATGGCCATCTTCCTTGCCGGATGCTCGAGGGTGCCCCGGCTGCTGGAAGGATCCATCGTCACCCAGCCGAAGTTGGGCAGATAGACTTCCGGCCAGCGATGGAAGACGTCGTTGTCGGTCGAGGCATCGTCCCCCCGGATGACGACCGAACCGACGTATCGCGCAGGAAGCCCGGCGGCACGGCACAAGGCAATGAACACAAACGAGTATTCCGAGCAGGAGCCGCTGCCCCGCTTGAGCACTGTTGGCGCGACGTTCCAACCGCCGCTCAGCTCGTAATGCATCTTCTTGGTCACGTGCTCGAAGAGCTTTCGGGCGATCCAGTAGCAGTTGGTTTCATCGCCCACCACGTCGTGCGCCGTCTTCTGGATGTAGGGGTCGTCCACCCAGTACTTCGAGCCGTCGCACAGATAACGCTCCTTGATCTTGTCGGGAATATCGGGAAGGGAGCCGACTTTCTCGGGAAAGATGAAATACCGGGTCTCGTACAATTCCACCTTTGCCTCCCAGGAGACCGTGGCAAACTGGCCGGCGGGAACATTCTCGTAGTGATAGTGGGCGATTTTCTGCCCCCACTTGTCGGTCACGAAACGGTCCGGCTCGGGGGTGAACGTCAACGGGCCAAGCAGCTTCTGAGTCGGCAGGTCGTGAGGAATGGCCAGGTAGAAGTCAAGCGAAGTCAGCTCGCCGGGGCCGTAGTTGCGAACCTGGTGCACGAACTCGAGCGTCTCCTTCTTGGCCCCGATGCGGACGTGCGTCACATCATCTCGCAGCTTGATCCGATAGATCGTGTCGGTCTGGTAATCGGCGTTCCACAGAAACTTGCCGTCGAACGCCAGTCCGCGAGGGAACTTGGAAGGCGACGGGAAGGCCACAATCACGCTGCCGTCTTCCGGGCGGACCATGTAAATCATGTCGTCGGATCGTTCCGATACCCAGAGGTATTTCCCGTCGTAGGTCAAACCGTGCGGATCTCCCGAGGGCGACGGAACCTCGGTAATCGTCGTGCCGTCCTCGGTCGAAATCTGATACAGGCGGTCCTCCTTGATATCGGCTACCCACAAGTGTTCACCGTCGAAGGCCAAGCCCTGTGGGCTGCTGCAACGGACGGTAATCGTTTGTTCGGCGATCCCGGTTTTCCGGTTCAGTTTGAGGGCCGTCTTTTGCTCGGCGTCGAGAACCCAGAGGAAGTCGCCTTCGGTAGTCAGTCCCTCGACCTGATAGCCGGGCGCCGTGAGTGATTCAATCACGTGGCCGTCGTTGGGGTCAATCCGGTAGAGGAGGTCGGACCTCCTGTCCGCCAGCCAGAGAGATTCTCCATCAAAGGTCAACCCCGTCGGGCAACGGCCGGGAGTGGGCAGTTGCATGACGATATCACCGCTCGCGGCCTGCGTGGGCGAGGGAGCAACCAACGGTACGCACAAAGCAACCAGAATGCTGCGACACATTTTCATCGCTATCTCCTTGTTTTGATTTTGGCTGGCGCATTTCGGAGCGCACACATCTCTGCGCCCTCAAGAGGACATCATCGTCTATTCTACATGACTTCAGCCCCAGAATACACTCATCTGTTCGAATGGGGTGCGGCTCCATTTGAGTGGGTGGGTCTGCCAACGGTAACGCCACCGTCTCGGTGGCTGTAGCGGGGGCGTCTCGCCCCCGATTCCTTCCTACATCCTTTCATCCTTTGCGGCTTTGCGAGAAGTCTCGTCTCTGCCGCTTTTCTCACCAAGACGCCAAGTGTCCTCTCCATCTGATTTCCTCTCATGCTTTGCGCCTTTGCGCCTTTGCGAGAAGTCTCATCTCTCCCGCTTCTCTCGCCATCTCATTTTTCAGTCGCCGTTCATCACTCAGAGTCCTGCAACGCGGGAGAAACAAGCCAAAGGCAACTCGTTTACCACTTAAAGGTAGCCCCCCATTTTGCTCCTTGAAAGAGAACCGCCCTCCGTTTATCATCTTTCCGATGAGAGGTGGGCAAGAAAATGGCTGTTCCCAAAAAAGTCCGTGAACTTGTCGAGCTATTCGAGCGTAACCGGGAGGCGTATCGCTCCGGACGCTACAATGAGACCCAGCTCCGGGTTGAGTTCATAGACCCCTTCTTTGAATCTCTCGGCTGGGATGTACACAACAAGGAAGGCTACGCCGAAGCCTACAAGGACGTCATCCACGAGGACGCCATCAAAGTCGGCGGCGCAACTAAAGCTCCCGATTACTGCTTCCGCATCGGCGGCACACGGAAGTTCTTTCTCGAAGCAAAAAAGCCCTCTATTGACATCAAACGCGACGTTCACCCCGCCTATCAGCTCCGCCGCTACGCCTGGTCCGCCAAGCTCCCGCTGAGCATCCTAACCGATTTCGAGGAATTCGCCGCTTACGATTGCCGAATCAAGCCTGGCAGGACAGACAAAGCCTCCACCGCCCGCGTCTTTTATCTCACCTATACCGACTACATCCAGCGCTGGGATGAGATTGCCTCCATCTTCTCCCGCGACGCCGTCCTGAAAGGTTCCTTCGACAAATACGTCGAGTCAACCAAGCGAAAGAGGGGCACGGCCGAGGTGGACGCCGCTTTCCTGAAGGAGATCGAATCCTGGCGCGAAAGCCTCGCCCGCAACATCGCCCTCCGCAACCCCGACCTGACGCGGCGAGAGCTCAACTTCGCCGTCCAGCGAACCATTGACCGGCTCATCTTCCTGCGTATCTGCGAGGACCGGGGCGTCGAGCACTACGGCCAGCTCATGGCCCTTCAGAACGGCACGGAGGTTTACGCTCGGCTCTGCAAGCTCTTCTACAGAGCAGACGAGCGATACAACTCCGGCCTCTTCTATTTCCGCGCCGAGAAAGGCCGTGCCGATACCCCCGACGAGCTAACGCCCCGCCTGACGATTGACGACAAGCCCCTCAAGGAAATCGTCAAGAGGCTCTACTACCCGGAAAGCCCTTACGAGTTCTCCGTTCTTCCTGCTGACATCCTCGGACAGGTCTACGAGCAATTCCTGGGAAAGGTCATCCGCCTCACACCAGCCCACCGCGCTGTCATCGAGGATAAGCCGGAGGTCAAGAAAGCGGGCGGTGTTTACTACACACCGAGCTATATCGTGGATTACATCGTGAAGAATACGGTCGGCAAACTCCTTGGGGATAAGTCGCATGGGCATCTTGCCCATGAATCACGGGCGAGACCCCCGTACCACATCACACCGCAAAAGGTGTCCAAACTCAGATTCCTCGATCCCGCCTGCGGCTCGGGTTCATTCCTCATCGGAGCGTACCAGTATCTTCTCGATTGGCATCGGGACTTCTACGAGAACGATGATCCACAGAAATGGGCCAGGCGCCGGCCTCCACGGGTTTACCAAGCGGCAGGCGGCGAGTGGCGCCTAACAACCCCCGAACGCAAGCGCATCCTCCTCGACAACATCTACGGCGTGGATATTGACCCGCAAGCTGTCGAAGTCACCAAGCTATCTCTCCTCCTCAAAGTCCTCGAGGGCCAGTCGGGGCAGACGATTGACGCCCAGTACCGGTTCTTCCGTGAACGGGCCCTCCCCGACCTCGCCAGCAACATCAAGTGCGGCAACTCCCTCATCGGCCCCGACTTCTACGACAACCAGCAGATGACCTTCCTCGACGAGGAAGAGCGCTACCGCATCAACGCCTTCGACTGGAACGCCGAGTTCCCCGAAATCATGAAATCCGGCGGCTTCGACGCCGTCATCGGCAACCCGCCGTACTTGTCATACTCCGGACGACAGGCAGCGGAGATGTCGCAGGCAGAGCAAGAGCACCTCCGCGCGAGATACAGGAGCGCAGGCTGGTTCACCTGCCACGGTATGTTCATCCAGCGAGCCGCCGAGCACCTATCCAGGCGCTTCGTTGCCCTCATAGTCCCGGATCAGGTCGGTCACCTCGCCGGATACCGCCCGGTTAGAGAAACGCTGCAGAAGACCAGCGGCCTTAAGGAGGTGCGGTACTGGGGCGAGAAGGTGTTTGAAGGCGTCACGACGCCGGCGCTGACGTTCATCGCGGACCAAAATCATAAGGGACAAACGCTGGTGTGCGGGCGCGAAGGACGGTCGACCATGATACCCTTGCACGGGGCTCAGCCCTGGGTCCATCGGCATGAGGCCGGCCTTATCGCGAAGCTTCAATCCGGGAGCCGGTCATTAGGTAACTTTGTGGCGGATCCCGGGGTCCACACGGGAAACTGCTCCAAGGACATCATTTTGCCGAAGGGGGATGCTGCGCCGCACTGCGTGCCCATTCTGGAAGGAAAGCAGGTTTCGCGCTACTTCTGCCGACAGCCAACCAAGGCAGTTAGGCTGAACTATACTCCCAAGGGCGGAGAATACTTCACCATCCGCCCAAGGGAGAGGTACGCGAACGCGGATTTCCTGATCAGGCAGACTGCGCCATATCCTATTGTCGGACCTCGTGAACATGCTGAATACTTCAGAAACTCCTTACTTGCCTTGTATTCCCCAAGCGACGGCACCAACGTCCGTTATCTTGTCGGCCTCCTCAACTCGCACTTGATCCGGTACGTGTACCGCCAGGCCGTGCACGAGTCGCATCAAAAGGCGTTCCCTCAGGTCAAGGTGCGATCCCTGCGTGAGCTCCCAATCCGTACGATAGACCTCTCCGATCCCTCCGAAAAGGCTCGCCACGACCGGATGGTGAAGCTGGTGGAGCGGATGCTTGAGCTGCACATGAAGCTGGCGGCGGCCAAGACCGATCACGACAAGACCGTCCTCCAGCGCCAGATTGACAAAACCGACAACCAGATTGACCAACTCGTCTACGAACTCTACGCCCTGACCGAGGAGGAAATCGCCATCGTGCAAAAGGAAACGAGGCGGGCATAATGTGGCCTGCCGACCTTGTCCCCTAAGTAAGGATGTCGCTTGCAATGGCGCCCAAAGGTGCATCAAAACGTGAGCAACTGTTCACGCTCTACGCGACTAATCTGTCGATTTACCACCCGGACGTGGTCGACCATTTCCTTTGTCCGCTGTGCCTTAATTTGTTCAGCAGGGCCGCGCTGCGCTGCGATCCGCCAAACGTTGCCCTGGCCCACGTCGTTCCCCAGTCAGTCGGGGGACGCTTGTGCACCCTCGCCTGCAGAGAGTGCGACAATAGAATCGGCTCCGCTTACGACAGCCATGCAAACCGAGAGAAGTCTTTCGTCGATTGGCAACGGGGTACCGGTACAATGCCTGGCCGCCTCAAGCACAAGCGAGGCGACATTGGGGTCGAGATGTCCCTTAAGGACAATGGCAAAGGTTTCCAATTTCTGTTTATTAAAGGGCAATGGGACCCCGCCTCAATAAGTCAGTTCGTAGAAGACGCTGAATCGGATTGGTCCAGCCTTGCTTCTTCATTTACTTTTCGAGCGTACAACTCAACAAAGCGAGACAAGTCTCTGCTATACTCCGCTTTCCTGATGATGTTCCAAGAATTCGGGTACGAGTACGTTCTCTCGCCCAACGCGCACCGCGTCAGGCAGGTTATCAGGGATAACAGGCCACTCTCCGATTTGGGGAATCGAGTGTTCTCGCTACCCGAGGCTTTGTCGGAATTCGGGCGTTTGCCTTCTGTCAGCATACTGATTGAGCCCAGGAAGTTTCGATCTTTCATTGTGGCACTTCCGTCACCCAAGGAAAACGAGCCTGCTCGCTGCCTATTCCTGCCGGGCTTTGGCGAAGACGGGAAGAAAGCGTATGAGTGTTTACTGGCTCTCGCCAAGCCATGTGACAAGTTCCGAGCGCGGGTTCTAGCGCATGACCTCAGTCATCGCTTGCCGCTCTCGCAGCACAAATGGTTCGCCAACCGGCTCTGGAGGAATCTTCGATGAGTTCCACTTGCCAATCCTGACCGCTATGGGAGTTAAACGGCTTACCGGACCCGATGCTGGGACCGGCTGATGAGGACATGAAGGTTGCCCGAGAAGCGATTGAAGGGCGATGGAAAACAGTCAAGGAGCGTATGAAGTGGAAGAGGAACAGAATGTGGTACCGATACCGAAGGGAAAGTGCAATCTTTGCTCTGGAACGTTCAGCAAGGCGGCGATGACGAACCATCTGAAGGCCTGCCGGGAGAAGAATCCTCCGAAGTCCTCCGGCAGGGCGAAGCCCCGCCAGGAGAAGGTTTTTCACCTGGTCGTCGAGGGCCACGGTTTGCCGCACTACTGGATGCACGTGGAGGCGCCCGCGAGTGCCCCGCTCAGCCTGCTCGACAATTTCTTGAGGCGAACCTGGCTGGAATGCTGCGGGCACATGAGCGCATTTACGATCGGAAAGACGAGATACTCGGGATGTCCAATGGCAGAGTTTGACGAGAGCGGGATAAACGTTGCCCTGGATAAGGTTCTCCGTCCCCGGATGAAGTTCTATCATGAGTATGACTTCGGCACAACGACGGCGCTGGCCCTGAAAGTCGTTTCGTTGACAGAAGGGCTGATTGCCAAAAAATCGGTTCGGATTCTGGCCAGGAACGAGCCTCCCGAGATACCGTGCGACGTGTGCGGGAAGCTCGCCACAAAGGTGTGCTGCGTATGCATCTGGGAAGCCGATGCATGGTTTTGCGACGGCTGTGCCCCGAAGCACGAGTGCGGCGAAGACATGCTCCAGCCCGTAGTCAATTCCCCTCGCACGGGGATGTGTGCGTACACAGGAGAGTTGGACTGGCCGCCGGGGCAATGATTTTTCCTGACCGCGCCGAGAAGGAACTTCTATGACCTGCTCGTTGGAAAAAGCTCGTCCTGCTAACTCGCGGACGATACGGCGAAGGGATTGCCCGAATCCTCCTGCCATTGTCGTGCCGCCGCATCTTTTCGCGTTCCTGATAATTGCTCTATTCACGTTCCTCGCTCCCGCATGCGTCAATTCCCAACCGACATCCAGTCGCGAGCCGGTCGAAATCAACTTCTGGAACTATTTTGGCATTGGTGTTCCCCCCGGAAAAGCCGTCAAAGAGCTGGTGGAGGAGTTCAATCGCACTCATGCGCATATCCGCGTCAACAGGCTCGATGTTCCGCTCATGGAGCGGAAGTTCCTGACCGCGGTCGCGGGAGGCGTTCCGCCGGAGGTGGCGATTTTCGACCGGTTCCGCGTGGCAAGTTTCGCGGCTCGCGGCGCGTTCGAGCCTCTCGATGAATACATCGAACGCGATGGCATCAGGGAAGACGATTTCTTCGCCCCCTGCTGGCAGGAGTCGAAGTACGACAACCGAATGTACGCCCTCCCCTTCAACACCGACGTTCGCGTCCTCTTCTATAACAACAGGCTCTTCCGGGAAGCCGGTCTCGATCCCGACAGGCCGCCGAGAACCTGGAAGGAGCTGATCGAGTATTCCGACAAGCTGACCAAGCGAGATGCTCGCGGGCGGATCACGCAGGTGGGCTTCGTCCCCGTCTCCGCCTCACCCAAAAGCACCGTCGGGAATTGGGGGAACACGTGGCTGTACCTCTACGGCTGGCAGAAGGGCGGCGAGTACATCAGCCCGGACGGCAAAGAAGTTACCCCCAACCACCCCAAGGTGGTCGAGGCTCTTCAATGGGTTACGGATTTCACCACGCGGTACGGCTTGAATGACCTGAAAGCTCTCTCATCCGGCTTCGGACTGAGGGAGCTGACTCCCTTCCTCACAGGCCAGATGGCGATGACCGGCGACGAAGGCTATCTCATGAGCATCATCCGCCATTACAATCCCGATCTCGACTACTCCGTCGCGCCGCTCCCTTATCCGGAAGACGGTGTCCGGGCGACATGGTCCGGCGGCTTCGCCCTTGTCATCCCCGCCGGCGCCCGGCGCCGCGAAGAAGCGTGGGAATTCATCAAATGGATAATCGCCCCCAAACAACAAGCTTTCTACGCGAAAATGGCGGAGCAGATGCCCGCTAACGTGAAAGCGACCGAAGACCCGTACTTTTCCCAGGACAAGAACTGGCAGGTCTTCCTCTCCGAGATGAAATATTCCCGCTACCGGCCGGTGACTCCTGTCGGAAGTCAGTTGTGGGATGAGTTGGAGAGGGCCACGGAGCTCGCCGTGGAAGGCAGAATGACTCCGAAAGCCGCCCTCGACCGCGCCAAAAACGTCGTGCAAAAAGAACTCGATGACTTCCTCAAGAGACAAGAGTATCCGAAGCTCAATTGGGCGATAGTCCGCTCGTTTTTCCTGACGGTGGCAGCCATCGTGCTCATCGCCTGGACACTCAGCGTGAGACGGAGGTTGAGAGGGATGCGGCTCCTCCGGACGGAGGCGAAAAGCGGCTACCTGTTCATCTCCCCCTGGCTCATCGGATTCGCCATCTTCGTCATCGGCCCCATCTTGCTTGCGATCCTCTACAGCTTCTGCCACTACGAGGTTGTCCTTCCAGCTCGCTGGTGCGGTCTCGACAATTACCGCAAGCTCTTTACCGACGACATCCATTTCGCAAAGTGCCTCTACAACACCGCCTTCTACACCGCATTTAGCGTCCCGCTGGGCATGGCGACAGCTCTCGGACTTGCTTTGCTCCTGAACCGCCCCGTCAAAAGAATCGCTTTCTTCCGCACCATCTTCTACTTGCCGAGCGTTGTGCCCATCATAGCGTCGGCGGTGCTGTGGATGTGGATTTTCAACCCAAACTTCGGAATACTCAACGCCCTGCTGAAAAAGGTCGGCCTTTATCCCCTTCTCACAGCCCTTGTCGGCCAAAAGACCCTGCTCTGGCTCACGAGCGAGCCTCTCGCCAAGCCCGCCCTCATCCTCATGAGCCTCTGGGCCATCGGCCCCATGATGGTCATTTATCTTGCGGGACTCCAGGGCATCCCGCAGCACCTCTACGAGGCTGCGCAAATAGACGGCGCCTCCGCCTTCCGGCAATTCCGCAACGTAACCCTTCCCATGCTTTCGCCGACGATTTTCTTCACGATGGTCATGGGCACCATCGCCTCCTTTCAGGTCTTCACCCAGGCGTACATCATGACCGGCGGCGGCCCCGTTGACGCAACGCTCTTCTACGTTCTGTACCTGTTCCGCAACGCCTTCGAGTACTTCAAAATGGGCTACGCCTCCGCGATGGCGTGGATACTTTTCATCATCATCTTTATTCTCACCATGATTCAGGTCAAACTTGCCCCTCGATGGGTTCACTACGAGGCGGAGGTGAAATGAGCGACACAATCCCGGCGCCCAAACCGAGCCACGTGCGGCGAATGCGCGGTACACGCACCAAGAACGCCGTGACTCTCGTCATTATGATTGTCGTCGGCATCACCTTCCTTCTGCCCTTCTACTGGATGGTCAGCACCTCCTTCAAAGTCAAAACCGACATCTTCTGCGTCCCGCCGAAATGGATTCCCTCGCAGCTCCGCCCGCAGAACTACACCGACGCTCTCGGCTACTTCCCCTTCTTCCGCTACCTCCGCAACACCGTTACAATCACCGTCTTCAGCACTATCGGCTGGCTTTTCTCCAGCGCCATGGTCGCTTACGGTTTTGCCAGACTCCGCTTCCCCGGTCGAAACGTACTGTTCTACGTCCTTCTATCCACGATGATGCTTCCGCCGCAGGTGACCATGGTCCCCCTTTTCGTCATCTTCCGGACGCTCGGCTGGGTGGACACATTCTATCCCCTCATCATCCCCGCCTACTTCGGCAGCCCCTTCTTCATATTCCTCCTTCGCCAATACTTCCTCGGCATACCGCAGGAGTTGATTGACGCCGCCCGGATTGACGGCTCCTCGGAGCTTGGCATATTCTCGCGAGTGATACTGCCGCTATCCAAACCGGCTCTCACCGCCGTCGGCATCTTCGGACTTATGTACGGATGGAACGATTTCCTCGGCCCACTCATCTACCTCAACAGCGAGAAAGCGAAGACCGTCGCCCTCGGACTCGACGCATTCCGCACTTTCTACGGAACCGACTGGCAGGGGCTTATGGCTATCTCGACCCTCATGGTCATTCCCGTCGTCGTCATATTCTTCTTCGCCCAGAAATACTTTGTCCGAGGCATCGCCCTGACCGGAATGAAAGGATAAACGCCGCGAGATTAACGCAGTCCCGCATCTAATCGGAAAGGACTCATCAACGTGAAGAACACAACCCGCTGGCTTCTATTCGGCATCCTCGCCCTCCTCGCGGCGAGCGCATTCTCTCAGCAGCCGCCAACTCTCTACATCTACGACGCCACTCCCTACCTCAAAACCGACCTCCGTAATCCTGACGAAGTGAGAAAAGCCTGGGACGAATGTCATTTCCTCTTTTCCCTTCAGGGCATCGTCAACCGGAATCGCCCTCGCCTCTTCGTTCGATACGTCAATCGCGGCGTCCGGGGTAAGGCAATCAACCTCGACGACTACTGGCTCGAAAAACTCCGCCAGTCCGGCGAAATGCTCGCCGACCATCGCCTCCAGCCCATCGCCAGCCTCGAGGACCTGATACGAACCTTTCGCCTATCGTTCCGGGGAGTCGTTTGCTCCGACCCAAACGTTGCCGCCACCTCCAACGTCGCCTCGACCATCTCCGGCGTCGAGAGTCTGCCCTGCCTGCGATTCGATCCGAGACCCGGCTCCCTCTACGACCGCCTCGTCAACCACGGTCCGAAACTGCCCGTCATCGTCCGCCTCTATCGCGGCGACGGATCGAGCTTTTTCACTGGCCGCGGCATCATCCCCGGCACAAAAACCCCCTCCACCGGCAGCCCCAAATGCGACGCCTACATCTGGGCAAAAGAGAAATACCTCGATACCGGCAAATGCAGCCCCGCCAATCTCGCTTACTACATAGACGCTTACTGGCTTCAAAAACCCCGCGCCGGCGGCTCCATCACAAACAACACCCTCAGCAATCACGA
>JABMQX010000523.1 GCA_013203085.1 bacterium
AAATCAGGAAACCAGCGGTTTGTCCGTGGGAGCTTGGGGTTTCTTCGCCGACCGTGATTGTGCGGTTCAGATGGCGCTTTTGGGAAAGAGAGCGATCTGCTATCCTTGTCAAAGAAGTCGGGGTGACCGCGGGCAAAGGGCTCAAGAGACTTAAAGCGGACGCAGCTCGCGAGGCAACATTGAGGAGAACGGTGTGGCCAGGAAGGTGACCGCAGTGTCAAAGGCCGATATTCTCGTAAGGGGCGCTACTCTATCCTCTGTTCTGGTTTCCGGACTCGTCGTCGGAGGGCTCGTTTTTGCGATAATCCTGATGACGCACTTTTCCGTTCTATTTGGAGGGAGAGCCTTGAAAAGGCTCGGGCGCAGGCCCCTATTCAGGGCTTTTGTTGTGGGCGACAATAAGGCTTACGGCACAAGCTCGACAATGAAAAACATCTATTCGTGCTGCGAGCCCACGGGGAGTTCCACATGGGCTGACTACGAATACAGCGGCCGTATGATGCTCACGGACGCCCGCGGCGGGATAGGCGTCATCTTCCTCGGATCCCGTGGACGGGGAGAGCGCTTTTATGGCTTGAGAAGGAGTGGACAGGGGGATACCCTGTTTGTCAACGGCAGTGGCACGAAGATCATTGGCAAAGGACAGACAGACACCGAGCTGTCGCCCGAGACAAAATTCTGGTACAGGTTCAAGGTTGAAGCGGAGGATTCTGGCGACCGCACACAAATCCGGGCGAAGGTTTGGAAAGAGGGGAGTCCAGAACCCGTGAGCTGGCAGATAGCATGTTTTGATGAAGGGCCTCGCAGAAATGTCAGAGGCTTCGTGGGAGTGTGGGCATCCTCCAAAGGAGAGAAGTATTTTGACGATCTATCGGTAAAACTGCTGTCCCACAAGGCGTCGCAGGACCAATTCCTGCTTCAAGAGGATTTCGAGAGGTTTTCACTCGGCGCCCATTCGGCGGACTGGAACGATAGAATCGCCCCCGTGGACTTCTCCGAAGTTGTTGACCGCCTTTCAGACTTTTTTAGAATGAATCTATTGGACTTCGCCGGTCCCTGGGACGAGGTCGTGGATTTGGGGGCGATTGCTTTGACTTTTTGTTCAGCGGGCCTCCTCGGAGGGATAGCGAGGAATTACAGAGCACGTCTTCGGCACTCGACGGATCCCACCGGAAGGAAATGGAGAATTCCGGTCGAGCTTGTCCCATTTGTCTCCATTTTCGTGTATGCGGGTGCGATGAAAGGTGTGGTTCTCCCTTTCTATGCTGGAGGGGGGATATGCGCCGGTTATCTTTGGAGGTTCTTGCACACGGCAGTCCTGAAGCTGTTTCGCTCTTCCGGCGTTAAGGACTCGGTCCCGGACGCCCAAAGGAAATGTCCGCAGTAAATGAGAGTTTCCGGGTGGGTTGAACTGACAGCAGGAATGTTTCAAAAAATCAACACGAGTAAACACATCGCAACACGGAGACCATTCCGTTCGCCCCGGCGCCATGGCTTGTCGGAGAAAGCGTTGCTCTGGCACCTGTTTTGCTCCCATGTCAGGGACGTATTCCCTGCCAAACGTCCGATTGGCTGTCTCCGTGAGTGTCAGCGTCTCGAAGGCGCCCGCAGCGAAAAACTCGCGAGTTTCCCGAGAGAGGGAAGCACTGGCCGGTAGGGCAAACACATTTAGGGGGAAGAAAAGCCGCTGAGTTTCGGGGGCGGTAAGGAGGTTTGAGACTCATGTCACCATCGAGAGAGAGCCTCACAACGAGCGGTGGTACTCAACGCGAGGGCTTCTCCAGCGAAAACAGGAATTCCGCCGCGGGGGCCGGGGGTACAGAACCCTCAGCAGATCGTTTGTTGCGAAACGGCAGGCGGGGAGCCGCTGTAATCTGGCTTATTATCCTCGGTCTCGCTGGCATCGCTGCCTATCTCCCGACTTTCTACTCGCTTGCCGTGTCGTACACAGGCAGCGACTCCTATTACGCCCATTGGTTCTTCATTCCGCCGGTCAGTGTGCTCTTCGTATGGCTGAAGCGAGAAAGCCTTCGACGAATTCCCGTTGAGCGGTGCGGCATGGGATTCTCTCTCGTGATTGGAGGCTTGCTCCTGCACGTTTTCGCCGTATGGTTTCGGGTGGATTTCGTCTCTGCCTTCTCATTGGTGGTCACTGTTTGGGGATTGGCTCTTTATTTCTTCGGGAAACGGATCGTCCGTGAGATAACCTTTCCTCTTCTGTTCCTGCTGTTTATGGTCCCCCTTCCCGGGACACTCGTAGCTCCTCTTGCGTTCCATATGAAGATCATTTCGGGCAAGCTGGCTGTCGGCATCTACAACCTCGTCGGAGGAACTGCCCTTCTCACCGGGTCGAAGATAAGTTTCACCGATGGTGAACCTCTGTGGATGGGGTACGAATGCAGCGGACTGAGGTCCGTCATCTCGTTATCCTCACTGGGCGCGGCGATCGCATATCTGGTGAGGATTTCCGGACCGAGGAAGGTTCTTCTGTTTCTATCATCATTCCCACTTGCGATCCTTTCCAACTCGATTCGGGTCACTTTGCTCTGTTTCGCTGCCGACCGATGGGGTGTGCAGAGCAAGGCATTCGACGTTTTCCACGATGTATCCAGCCCAGTGGTGTTCATCATAGTGCTGGGCGGTCTCTTCGGGGTACACAAGCTGCTTTCAATCGGCGATCAGACGGAAGAACTGCAATCCGATGGTGCTCGCGAAGCTGCGGCCCCGCCGGGCGGAGAGCCGTTGCTCACGGCGATTCCTCTGCGAAAGCTCAGGATCATATTCGGGCTGCTTGTCATCGCAGGCATTCTTGTGGCGCTCTCACCGCACTTCATGAGGTCGGAGACCGTGATGTCGTCGTTGAAACCGGTGGAATTGCCCCAACGTATCGGCGTATGGCGAGGGGTGGGGATAAAC
>JABMQX010000524.1 GCA_013203085.1 bacterium
GACTCAGAGGCCGCGCTGAGGGCGACAAACGGCGCACAGAAGCCCAGCAGGATTCGATCTTCCTTTGCGTTCTTGGCGTCTTGGCGAGAGAAAGGGAAGAAAGGAGAGCTAACGCAAAGGCGCAAAGACGCGAAGATGACGGGAAATCAGAAAGGGAAGATGCTTGGCGTCTTGCCGAGAGAAGACGGAACTCCAAGAGGTGCATGGACAGGGAGGTAGAACGCTGGGGGCGGCATTTACCGGAGAATTTCTCAGCAGAAAAATGCCTTGACAGGCTTCAAGGCGGGAGCACAATAGAGCCTGTGACCGAAGATCACACGGGAGGTTACTCCAAATGGGAATCCCAGGGGGAGAATCGCTCTTCGGCAAGGGCGCCGAGCAAGGAATAGACAACAATGGCTGATCGAGTCGCGGGAATGAATCCCAAAGTGCTTAAATGGGCCCGAGAACAGACTGCTTATTCCGTTGACGAGGTTGCGAAAAAGCTCAAGAAAAAAGTCCGGGTGATAGAGAGCTGGGAATCAGGAGAGAGTGCCCCGACCTACGTTCAGCTTGAGACGCTTGCGTATCGAGTATACAAACGGCCAATTGCACTGTTCTTCTTCCCTGAACCTCCTGATGAGCCGGATCCCAAGAAATCATTTAGGACACTCCCCGAGTCTGAAATAGAGGGCCTCTTCCCCGACACGCGCTACGCAATTCGTCAAGCGAGGGCGATGCAGATTGCGTTGAAGGAGTTGAACGACGGCACCAACCCCGCCGAACGAAAGGTGTTCCGTGACGTTAGCGTCAACCCTGCGACACCTGTGATTGATGCCGCAGCGAACCTCAGGGAATACCTGGCTGTCAACCTTCAGCAACAGATGGGCTGGAAAAGCAGTGAGGACGCGCTGAAGAGTTGGAGAAAGATAGTTGAGGAAGCAGGTGTATTCGTGTTCAAACGGCCGTTTAAACAAACGGGGGTCTCCGGCTTGTGCCTGCATGATGATGAATTCCCTGTCATCTACCTAAACAACAGTACGGCAAAGGCTCGCCAGATATTCACTCTTTTTCACGAACTCGCCCACGTGCTGCTGCGCACAGGTGGCATGACCATGCGAGATGACCGATACGTCAGGTCGCTCACAGGCGGGGAGAAGCAGATAGAGGTCTTCTGCAATCGCCTGACTGCTACGTTCCTTGTCCCTCCGGATGATTTCAAGCACCATTTAAAAAGACGAACATGGCGCGATGAAGCTTTTGAAAAGCTTGCCAACAGATACAAAGTCAGTCGGGTAGTCATTCTTCGCAACCTGCTTGATAGAGAGTTAGTCAGCAGAGGAGATTATGACAAGAAAGTGGGGCAGTGGGCCAAGGAATATAAGGACAGACCCAAGCCCGCTGGAGGCAACTACTACGCCACCCAGGCAACATACTTGGGTGACACATTCCTCAACCTGGCCTTTGGGAGGTATTACGAAGGCCGGTGTACGGTTCAACAGCTGGCCGACTACTTGAACGTGAAGGTCAGAAGTGTTGCTGGCCTCGAGCAGCAGATGCTTACGAAAGTGTCCCCTTGATGATCTACGTGTTTGACACAAGCAGTTTCAGCGTGAGCCGTAACTTTTTTCCCGCCCGATTCCCCTCCTTCTGGAGGGACCTTGGCGACTTGGTCAGCCAGGGGAAGGTAGTCTCGGTCAGAGAGGTCTTCAACGAGCTGGAGCGGTGGGGAATCAAGTCACACTTACGGGAATGGGCAAAGGCCAACAAGGCGATCTTCATGCCGCCAACTCCGGAAGAAACACTGTTTGTAAGCAAGATATTCTCAGTGCCACATTTTCAGTATCTGGTCGCTGAGAAGCAGAGGCTTACAGGCGCTCCGCTCGCCGACCCTTTTGTCATCGCTTCCGCCAAAGTGAGAAAGGGGTGCGTGGTCACAGAGGAAGAGAAGAGACCCAACGCGGCGAAGATTCCAAACGTCTGTGAGTATTTCGGGATCGATTGCACTAACTTGGAAGACTTCATGGGGCGGCAGGGTTGGAGCTTTTGAAAATCTTCTCAATCCCGCTAAGCACGCCTCGGAAGCAGTTGAACTCTATCTCGAGCCTGTGGACGGCCTGTGAGCGGTCTTACGCAGGCTATGCAAGTCCAAAGCACCCAGAGGATCCGAAACCGGTAGGACTCTGATTGGACATAACTTATGTGAATGCGGCTGAGTGCCGCGACAGTTCTTATACAGAAAGACACAGCCTGCCTTTACCCTTTTATGCAGACTGTATAATCATTGTCAGCTCGATGAAATGAAAAGGAATTACGCTTTCTGCCGATTATCCTTCTCACCGTAGCGAGCGCCACTTTTCTCAACCCTTTATCAGGAGGACAACCGATGTGGATATTCGATAGACTCTTCAGAAAGAGAGATGAAAACAATGCTTCAAAGGAAGAAAGGAATGCTCCAAAGGAGAAAGGCCTTGGGGACCATCTTCAATATCTCAATTCTCTGAGGGAACCGGCCGTTCGCCTAGACAAAAGCAGAGAACATAAGTTCAGCAGAATTGGCGGATTGCCTGATGTGCCGGACGATTTCGTATGGCCATCGTGGAAGGGAAAGCCTCTTTCTTTTCTGTGCCAGCTAGATCTTTCGGAGATACCCCGTGATTTCCCCGATCCTGGTACTCCCCGATCCGGCTTTCTATATGTATTCTATGACCAAGAGCAGAGCACTTGCGGTGGCCATCCCAAAGAGAAGGGGAGCTGGTATCTGCATTATTCGGACCGGTGGAGAAGCGTTGCTCGAGCACAGCCCCCCAAAGGATTAAGAAAGGAGTTCATCTATAAGAGAAAGCATATAAGGTTTTGCACTGTTTACACCTACCCTGATGCCCAAGATCCTCGAGTTGCCACGCTGGGACTCTCAGACGCGCAGCTGGGTCAATACGAGGAACTATGCTTTTTGGTTTTCGGAGAAAGGCCGATGCATCATTTATTCGGATATCCCTCTCCGATTCAAAGCAGCAATATGGGTTTAGAGTGTGAATTGGCTTCTCATGGACTTCACTGCGGTGGTGAGATAGGGAGAGAACAGTGGACTTTGCTGCTCCAACTGGACACGGACGATGATACCGAGATGATGTGGCATGACGATGGAAGGCTGTATTTCTGGATTAAGAAGAAGGATCTAAAGGAAAAAAGATTCGAGGATACATGGATGCTGCTGCAATCTTGCTAAAGGAAAGAGCTAACCAGACGGTAGAGCGAACAGCGCCATGCTCCGTCCCTCAGCTTCATGTTAAACGCTCCTTAGCGCCTCCTTGTCGATCGTTTGGCGCTGCGGCGGGTTAAGAGTGTGCCGGTCCTGCCCGTGTGCGCCAGGCAGGGATGACATGAGGGCGTATCTCGAACGGGAGCCACGCCAGCGGCGGGGTTGCCCAAAACCCTTGGCGTCTTGGCGTCTTGGCGAGAGAAGACGGGAGAGGGGAAGCCTCTCGCAAAGGCGCGAAGGTCGCTAAGAAAAAACCGGATGGAGACTCTGAGAGAGCGCTGAGGGCGACAAACGGCGGAGGACGGAAGGCCAGCAGGATTCGATCTTCCTTTGCGTTCTTAGCGTCTTGGCGAGGGAAAGGGGAGAGAAGAGATCTCACGCAAAGGCGCAAAGGCGCAAAGAGGCGGATGGACAGGGAGGTAGAACGCTGGGGGCGGCATTTACCGGGGAGTTTTTCAGCGGAAAAATGCCTTGACAGGGTTCAAGCACGGGGCAGAATAAAGCATGTGATCGAAGAACTCACGAGCGAAAGTGAGTTCACATCGGTACCATCCGGAGGACCGGAGACCGGTAGGACTCTGATTGGACAGAACTTATGTCAATCAAGCTCAGTGTCGCGAGTGTTCTTATACGGAAAGAAACAGCCTGTCTTTATTGCTTTATGCAGACTGTACAGTCATTGTTATGTTTACTTCATAGAGGTGGGCAATTGCCATGGATGTCAGTAACCTGCGAACTGGAGAAGGAAAATCTATCGTTGAGACGTTGAGCCGGCAGGTAGATCGCGGTCGTAATATACTGGATCGGCGGTTGCTGAAGCCTGGCAATGTGAAAACATGGATCAGAACCGTTCAATTCGAGCTCAGGAAGGTATATGGATCGAAGCCTGAGGTAAAGGGCCTATTGCCGGTGTTCGAGGGTACGCCGCCTGAGGATGCTCTGGAACGCCTTCTTGTGAGGCGGCTG
Source organism: bacterium (assembly GCA_013203085.1). Taxonomy (GTDB): domain Bacteria; phylum Auribacterota; class JABMQX01; order JABMQX01; family JABMQX01; genus JABMQX01. Next base: position 4,208 of record JABMQX010000524.1, read on the forward strand.
TCCCAACTGGAGTCCTTTGTTCAGTCCCTTGAGGTTCTTCCGTCTCGGGTTTTGGATGATTCAAGGTCAGGAAGGGTGTTCATCGGCCATGGAAGATCACTTCTCTGGCGGGAGCTTAAGGACTTTGTCTCCGAACGTCTCGGACTCGTTTGGGATGAGTTCAATCGGGAAGCAGTTGCTGGACATGGAACTTGGGAGCGGCTTAGCGAGATGCTTGGGGATGCGTCCTTTGCCTTGCTGGTAATGACCGCTGAGGACAAGCATGCGGATGCCACCATGCACCCTCGTGAGAATGTCATTCACGAGGCTGGGCTATTTCAGGGCCGGCTCGGCTCCCGTAAGGCCATTATCCTGCTGGAAGAAGGTTGCATGGAGTTCTCGAATATCTCTGGGCTTTCACAAATACGATTCCCCAGCCATTGTATCTCGGCTGTATTTGAGGATGTACGGCGCGTCTTGGAAAGAGAAAACATCCTGAAAACGTAACGACGGGGTGAAGAAGGATGCTCGTTTCACTCGCACCTCTCACCCCAAGCGCTAAGTGCTCCTCAGCGCCTCCTTTTGGGCCGTTTGGCGCTGCGGCAGGCGGAAAGTTTGCCGGTCCTCGATGACCGGAGACCGGTAGGACTCTGATTGGACAGAACTTATGTCAATCAAGCTCAGTGTCGCGAGTGTTTTTGTACAGAAAGAAACAGCCCGCCTTTACTGCCCCATGCAGACTGTATAGCTATTGTTGGATGCATCGCAAGTGACCTGTCTTACTGATATACGCATTCGCCAGTTGATCGGCCCAAGGAAGGCCTGGCTTTCTCTTGTGGGCACTGTGCTGACGTATTGTGATAGAACGTGGAGTCGGGAGACGGCAATCGATATTCCGGTTGAACTGATTTCGATCAAAGACAAGAAGCGGTTCATGGGAACCCGGCTGATCGGGGCTCTTTGCTGGTTGTTGTTCTCTCTTATGGCTGGGGCAATAATGGGCGCAATCGTCTACCGTCCAGACACACCGTGCACCGCTACAACGGAGATAATCTTTTTTGTCCTTTGGATGGCAGTGGCCATCGTCCCATTCGTAGTTCTGTTGATTCGCTTCTTCTTTCGTCAGCGCACCGTTTCCCTTGTGATTGCTCCACATAACAGCCAAATCACCTTCTGGGTACTGAAAAAGGGCAGAGTTGTCGTGGACAACCTGCTTTCCGAGATTCAAACGCGCCGGGCATACGTGGATGAAAGGATCTCGTATCCGCAGTCATCTTGTCTTGGGAATGTGCTCGAGCGTCCCTGGAAGCGTACGGTCGTACTGATATGTCTCTTTGCTCTCCCTGCCCTATTCGTGGAGGAGCCATGGCTTTTTCTGCTTTGCATCGCTCCAATTGCCATGCATATCTGGAGCGTGGTCACCAGCGTCGATCAGCCACGGTTGTTCAGGAAAGCTGTTCGTGCTTGTCTTCGGAAGCAATGGAATGATGCCCAAGCGATGATAAGCGAACTGCTGGAACGCTCCCCGTCCTACATGCCGGCCCATCTCCTGTTGATCAACATCTGCCTGCGTCTGTGCAGGTTCGGCGAGGCGGAATCGGTGCTGAGCAGAATTCAAAGCGATCTGAATCCGGAGGCTGTGCAAGAAATCCAAACAGACATCATCCAGAGAAGAAGAATATACGAAAGAAAACAGATGAGCATCCAACCAACGAATGGACAGGTAGTTTCAGAATCCTCGCCCAGCTTGTCTCATGAAAAACCGTCATCCCACTCGCCAAACGCTCCTTAGCGCCTCCTTGTCGGTCGCTTGGCGTTGCGCTACGCCAAGAGTGTGCCGATCCTCGATGATATCAGGGCGTATCTCGAACGGGAGCCCCGGCAGCGACGGGGTTGCCGAAAAGCCCGTAAGGGCAAATGGCGCCGACGGCGCCACTCGTTGGAATGGGAGAAAGGAGGCCTCTCGCAAAGACGGAGAGATGACTTGGAATCGGAGAAAAGAGGGCTCTGGCAAAGGCGCAACGGATTGCGGATTGCGGATCGCGGACTGCGGATTCCAAAATCCCAACTCGCAAATCCGAAATCGGATCGCGTCTTGGCGAGAGAAGACGGGAGAAAAGAGACCTCACGCAAAGGGGCGAATGCGCAAAAGATGACTGAAGATCAGATGCTCAGGACGCGACCCAGGACGTCGCCGCCCGATCCCTCAGAACCCTGCATGAGTGGCAGACTCGATATGCGTTCACCGGGCGATTACGGCTTTTCTGAAAAGGGCTTTTCGGCCCCAGCTTGCGCCACTTGCTCTTTTCCTGAACCCGTTTGCTTTGCGCGCATCCGTTTCGTGCCGGCCGCGGGGCGAGGCGTCTTCTTGTTGCGTCGGAGAATTGCCCGCAGGAACTGGCCTGTATAGGACTTGGGCTTCCGAGCTACCTCCTCCGGTGTGCCC
>JABMQX010000050.1 GCA_013203085.1 bacterium
ATACGGCGGTCATAGTGAGAGCCGCACCTGTCGAGAAAGGCACCATCCGGCGTGATATTAGCCTGACCGGAGATGTCGAGGCCATGATTAGCGTTCAGGTCTTTCCGAAATGTCCCGGCCGTCTTATCTCGCCTACGGAGAGAGACCTTCAGACAATTCGCGACCTTCACGCGGAAGGAGCGATCTCCAGCCAGCCCCCGGACAGAATTGAGGACGTGGAAGAGAGCGATTCGGTGAAGAAAGGCCAGATTATCGCCGTAATTGACCACGAGAACCTCGAGGCGCAGGTCAATCAGGCAAAGGCTGCCCTGACGACTGCCAACGCTCAGCTCAAACAGGCCGAGGTTGCCCGGGCCCAGACGGAGAAGGACCTTCAGAGGCTCCGCAACTTGTATGAAGAAGGAGCGACCTCCAAGCAGTCTCTGGACAAAATTGAGACGGAATGTCAAAGCCTTGTCCAGCAGGAGAACGTAGCCAAGGCGAGGGTTGAGCAGAGTCAGGCTGGGTTGAACCAGGCTCAGATTCAGCTTTCTGAGTGCTTCATCAGCGCTCCAATCTCAGGGATTATATCGGAGAAATATCTCGAGAGGGGAGACATGGCCATGGTCACCCGCCCCATTTTCGCCATAATTGATGTGGACAAGGTCAAAGTCACCGCCGACCTCTCGGAGAGGTACCTCGGACAAGTCGCCAAGGGCGCCGGCGCCTCGATCAAGGTGGATACTTTCGCGGGCCGAAGCTTCCGGGGCACCGTTACCAGAATCAGCCCGACATTGAACGTCATCAATCGCACAGCGAAGCTGGAAATCACTGTGGATAATCCGAATCACGATCTCAAACCCGGAATGTTCGCCAGAGTCACGCTCAATGTTGTCAAGCGGGAAGGAGTGCCGATCGTCCTCGAGGCGGTGGTTCTCAGAGATCAGTCCGGCGAGTACGTCTTCGTGGTAGAAGAGGACATTGCTCGCCGCCGCGAGGTCAAGCTCGGACTTCAAGAGGGACCCAGAGTGGAGATTCTTGACGGATTACAGCCGGGAGAAGTGCTGATAGTTTCCGGACAACAGAAGGTTGCAGAAGGACAGCGCGTGCAAATCCTGAAGTAAGTCAGTTGGGGTATCGGGTGTGGGGCTCGAGTATCGGTCCGAACCTTGAACCCTGTGTTTTTTTCTGCGCGTTCGTCATCGGAGTGTAGTGTGCTATGAATCTTCCTCGAATTTGTGTTGAACACCCCATAACCACGCTCATGCTGTTCTTTGCCGTCATCCTTCTGGGCGTGATATCCCTGGTCCGCCTTCCTCTGGACATGTTTCCTGACATAGGCATTCCCTCCCTGAGCGTGATAACGAGATACCCGGGCGCCGGCGCGGAGGACGTCGAACAGAAGGTCACAAAGATCCTCGAAGATCGCCTGACGACCATCCCCGATCTGGAGGAGATTACTTCTATCTCGAAGCAGGATATATCCGTGATAACGCTGAAATTCGACTGGGGGACTGACCTTGACACTCGCGCCAATGATGCCAGGGAGGCGATCGGTTGGGCGGAAATCGAACTGCCCGAGGATGCAGAGGAATCTTTTGTTCTGAAATTTGATATCTCCAACTTCCCCATTATGGGCTACGGCTTTACAGCCGACGCCGACGGCAGTTATCCCGATCTCAAGGAAATCACCGAAGAGGAGATCGCGGACCCTCTGAAGCGAATCCCCGGAGTGGGCTCTGTCATCATACGAGGGGGTCCTCGCCGCCAGGTTAACATTGATCTCGACCGCCAGCTCCTGGCGACCCACCACGTCACGCCCCAGGACGTCGTCCGCGCTATCTACAATGAGAACCAGACCAACCCTGCCGGCAACCTGAAGGTCGGTACTAAGGACTACTCTCTGCGGGTTCCAGGGGAATTCAAACAGGTCGAGCCTATGAAGAGAATCGTCATCTCCAATCAGGGGGGACGGATCGTCCGGTTGGAGGATGTTGCAGCCTCCGTTCAATACGGATTCGCCGAAGAAACGATGCCCGTTCGGAGCGACCGGAGAAAGGGCATCTACGTTATGGCCATGAGGCAGTCCGGCGCCAATACCGTCAAAGTGGCAAGAGCGGTTAAGAAAAAGCTGAAAACCCTCATGGAGAACGTCAAGAAGGAGCACCCTGACATCGAAAAGACTATTTTCTGGGATAGCTCCGAGGATATCGTCAGAATGATCACAGACCTGTCCCGGACACTCCTGATGGGGGCGGGGTTGGCTGTCCTCGCTGTGCTCCTATTCCTGCGGCAGGCTCGTGCCACCTTCATCATCACTCTTTCACTCCCGTTTTCCCTCATCGGCGCGCTCATCGTTACATATGTCCTCGGTTACACGATAAATATGCTGTCCCTTTTCGCCCTCACCATCGGTATCGGAATGGTGGTGGACAATTCCATCGTTATCCTGGAAAACATCTCTCGCCACAGGGAACAGGGAGAGAGCCGCAAAGAAGGCGCCGTTTACGGCTCGACCGAGGTTGCCATGGCAGTTACCGCTTCAACCCTCACCACTGTCGCCATCTTCATTCCTCTTATTTTCGTCAAGGGCTTGATCAAGATCCTGTTCGCGCAGTTTGCGGTGGTTCTATGCGTGGTGATTCTCAGTTCCCTCTTTTCCGCCCTGACCCTGACCCCGATGCTCTCCTCGACGATACTGCCTCAAAGATGGAAGCAAAAGGAATCGCGAGGCGTGTTAGGGAAGCTTTATCTATGGTCCGAACGGTTCTTGGATCGCATGATCGCCTCATACGGTTCGATTCTGTCGTGGGCACTTGGCCATCGCAAGACCGTCATCCTCCTGGCAATCGCCATCTTTGGCGGAAGCCTGCTGCTCATCCCCTTTATCGGCAGCGAATTCTTCGCCGAGGAGGACCAGGGCTTCATACAGGGATACATCTATCTGCCCGTCGGAACGAGGGTGGAGGAAACGGACCGCATCATGCGACAGATCGAGGACATCCTCCGGGAGGAGGATAGCCACCAGCGCGAGGTTTCCGGCAAAGGGCTGCTGTCCACCTTTGTCCGATGCGGCCAGAGCGAGGAAGGAATCAGCAGCATCTTCGAGGACGAAGGTCCCCACATTGGGGAGTTCGGGCTTCGACTCGTCCCCAAGAACCAACGTCATGAAGGCTTCAAAGAGGTTGGCGAGAGGCTTCGCGAGAAGATCGCGAGAATCCCCGAGATCGAGAAGTCCCGCGTCGAGACCCAGGACCCGATGGGAGGACTCCTTCTGGGCGGAGAACGCCCCGTCACTGTCAACATCTTCGGCAAGGACATGGAAAAAACCGATGCCGTTGCTCTGGAAGTGAAGAAGATCGTCGAATCCGTCCGCGGAACTAAAGACGTGGAGATCTCACGCATCAAAGGAAAGCCGGAGCTTTGGCCCGAGGTGGACCGCGACAAGGCGTCAGCCATGGGGCTGAACGTCTTCTGGATCCAGGATACTATCCGTGCTTCCTTCTACGGCCGGAAGGCCTCCAAGTACAGAGTGGGGGGCGACGAGTACGACATCTTCGTCCGCCTCGATCAGAAAGATCGCATGACGCCCGACGACATCGGAGAGATGGACATTCGCCTCCCCAACGGGCAGTTCACGCAAGTGGCCAACCTCGCCACAGTTGTCCGCCACCTCGGCCCCGTGGACATTCAGCGGAAAGACCGCGAGCGAATCGTTAACGTGGGGGCCGGCGTGGGCAGGGAGCGATCGCTGGGCGAAATCGTCGCAGAGATCGAGAAAGGGTTGGATAAGCTCCGCAAAGAGCGCCCCGAGGAGCTCGAAGGAGTGGACTTACAAATGGCAGGTCAGGCCGACGAACAGAAGAAGTCATTCTTCTGGTTGAGGCTCGCAGTCCTCATCGGCGCCATTCTGGTGTATATGGTGATGGCTTCTCAGTTCGAGTCTCTGCTGCATCCTTTCGTGGTCATGTTTTCCATTCCTTTCGCTTTCACCGGTGTCATATGGGCCCTCTTCCTGGGAGGTTTCTATCTCAGCATCACGGTCTTCATAGGGATACTTCTCCTTATCGGCATCGTCGTCAACAACGCCATCGTTCTTGTGGACTATATCAACATCCTGAGGGCTCGGGGGCGAAGCATCAAGGAAGCCGCCCTCGAAGCCGGCAAAAAGAGGTTGCGACCTGTCCTGATGACGGCACTGACGACCATCGTTGCCCTTTTGCCGATGACTTTAACTAAAGGGCAAGGCTCGGAAGTATGGAATCCGCTCGGGGCAGCGGTCATGGGGGGGCTTTTGGTCTCCACACTTGTCACTCTCGTCCTTGTCCCGACGCTCTACACCATTTTCGAGGGGAAGTCCGCCCCAAAGCGAAAATGAAGGGCAATGGCACCATGAAAATGATACTTGTCGCGTACAACCAGGCTCTCGATGACGAGGTGATGGCGGCTCTCGAGGAATGTTGTCTCGAGAACTATACGAAATGGACGGGAGTGCTCGGGAAAGGTTCGGCGAGCGGCCCGCATCTTGCAACCCATGTGTGGCCGAAAGCAAATAACGTCCTCGCCGTAGCAGCCGATGACAGCTCGGTGGAGCTTGTCCTCGAAAAGATACGAAAACTGAGAGCACAGCTCGGCCCCGAAGGGGTCAAAGCCTTTGTTCTGCCCATCGAGGACGTGACCGAGTAGGCTCGCGATGCCCTCTCAGTCGCGTCCTACATGTTGGAGAGGTGTATTTCTCGACCACACTCGGAGGAGCGGCGAATGGCGTCGGCAACGCGCTGAACGCGAAGTGCCTCTTCGGGGTTTGGGAAAGGTTTTCCCCGTCCGAGGGAGGCATCGAGGAAGGACCTCACTTGCTCGTCCCAGGCGGAGCTCTCGGGAAAGAAGGTGGGCGTCATGTCCGTGAAGCCCCTTTTTGAAGCGACTTCCATTCGGAAAGGTGACGTGCAGCTCTGGCCCTTCGTTCCGATGACGAGAACGCCAGAATCATCGGCTGAGCACAGCCAGTCCGCAGTCAGAGCCAGTACGCTGTCTCGACACCTGACGAGGGCGATGACGAGGTCTTCGGCGTCGAACTCTCGCCTTGAACCGAACCAGCTCTTGGGGAGGTCACGATTTTCGGCGAAACGGTGAAATAACCTGCCTGAGACCGAGACAGGCTCATCGCCGGCGACCCATAGCGCCAGGTCGAGCATCTCGTGCCCGGAGACGGACAAAACCCCGCCGCCGCTTTTTCTCTTGATCTGCCAGAGGTCGGCGGCGGGAACTGCCTTCTGCTGACACCAAGCACGGCAGAAGCAAACCTGGCCCAAGTCCCGGTTCACGACCGCTTCTCGAATAGTCGCCGCCTTCACTTCGAAACGACGGGGCGCCGCAAAAACGAGGACTCTCCCTGCTTCCCGGGCGGCGTCGAACATGGCTTTGCCTTCGTCGGCGTCCATGCCCATAGGCATATCGCATAGGACGTGCGCTTCCCGGGATAGCGCATATAGAACTGCTTCCTTGTGCTCCGACGGAGCCGTGCAGACGCTGACAAGCTCCGGCCGGCGTCTCTTCAGCATGACAGCGGGGTCACCGTAAGCGCCTTTTATCCCGAACTCTTTCGCGACGGAACGGGCTCTCTCGAGGTCTGCGTCAGCAATTGCCACGACCTGTGTTTCG
>JABMQX010000525.1 GCA_013203085.1 bacterium
ACCGCCCAGAACCCGATCAGCAGCAGAGCCTTCCTGGCAAAGCTGGCAGGTTCTCGTCGCCTGATATCGTTCATCCTTCGCTGCTTTCCGTCTCCACTTTGGCCACCGCTTTCTCCCACAGCCCGGAGGATTTCAACAGGGAGTCTATCACCTCCCGGACGGCGCCTTTTCCTCCCGGATTCTTTGTGACTCGCTTGGCGACCTTTTTGACCTCCTCGGCGGCGTCCGCTACGGCATAGGAAGCGCCGGCCCTCTTGAGCGGAGGGATATCGGAGAGGTCGTCCCCGATGTAGCATACTTCTTTATCATCAAGGGAATACTTCTTGAGAAGCGACTCATACGCCGCCAGCTTGTTCGCGACTCCCTGGTAAACCTCCTCCACCCTCAGGTCTTTGGCTCGGGTGGCGACTGCCCGGGAGTATCTCCCTGACAGAAAAGCGACTCCTATCCCCGCCGAAATCGCGAGAGTGATCCCCAGCCCGTCCCGAACGTGAAAAACCTTGAACTCTTCCCCTGAGTCACCGACGATGAGGCTTCCATCGGTGAGGACACCATCCACATCCACGATAATCAGCTTAACCATCTTTCCATCTCTGCCGATGAAATGTTCCAAGAGGAGACATGAGGCAGGTTTTCAAGCCAGCCCCAGGAGGTCTCTCTCGTCAACCATCCCGACCGGCTTCCCCTTCTTGTCCGTGACCACAAGGGCTCCGACATCCTTTTCCTTCACCAGCCGAAGGGCCTCGGCGACAAGCGTCTCCGAGGCGACGGTCACAGGGTTTCTGGTCATAAAAGCGTCTATCTTTTTCCGGGCAGCCTCCTGGTCTTTTTCGATGGCCCGGCGGAGGTCTCCATCTGTGAAAACTCCGACCAGCACTCCTTCTTCGTTGACGATGGAGACGATGCCGGCATGGGCCTCGCTGACTCTTCTCAGGGCGTCTATCACTTTCGTCCCGCAGGGGACGGTAGGAGAAACCTTCTTTCGCCTCATGACGTGTTTGATTTTCAGAATCTTCCGCCCCGTGGCCCCGCCCGGATGGTAGTAAGCATACTCCTCCAGGCTCAACCCTTTCCTGTCCAGAAGCGCCATGGCCAGAGCATCTCCCATCGCGAGGGCAGCAGCCGAGCTCGCCGTCGGCACGAGATTCATGGGGCAAGCTTCTCGCTTCACGGAAATGTCAATATGCCGGTCGCTGTTTTTCGCCAGCGTTGATTTCGGATTGCCCGTCAGCGAAAGGATTTCCGCTCCGATCTTCTTGACCGTCGTCAAAAGGGTGATGACCCTCAGAACTTCCTCTGTTTCTCCGCTGTTAGAGATTGCTATCACCAGGTCTTCTTTTGCAATCATCCCCAGATCGCCGTGGAGTGCTTCTTGAGGATGAACGAAATAAGCCGGAGTACCGATGCTCGACAGCGTAGTCGCCAGCTTCTGGCCAATGATACCAGCTTTTCCGATTCCCGTGACGATAATCCGTCCCCGGCAGGCGGCGATCATCTCCACCGCTTCGTCGAAATTCTCTCCCAGCCTATTGGCCAGAGACAGCACTGCCTCTGCTTCTATTGCGAAGACCTCCCCGGCGATCTCACTCGGCCCCTTCTTCCGTCGTTTACTCACGGCTTTGCTCTCAGTTCGTTGAGTTGTTGTTAGAAGGCGCTTGCCCTTTCTTTCAGCAAACCAGCGACTCCTGTCACCCGCGAGTGAAGGACGAGAAGCCCACAATGAAAACCCTCGCCCTCGTGGTGGAGTTACATCCGGCTTCCGTCGCAACTTCCGCAGGTTGCTACTGTTACACAGTCAGCGCTAGCATAGTACCACCGCCCCGGCAAGCGGTCAAAGGAATTCGAGAAGGCCGGTCTGCCGCAGACCTGGAAGGTCAACCGGGCCATGGGAGATTGAGTTTTCTTCCTCGTGAGCCGATGACGGGGCTGGAAAGCCGTTGTCCCTTGACATTATTCCGACCTCACGCGATAGAAACGGCGATGGGCGCCAGAAACATCGTCTCCCTGCCAGGTAGTCTCGGCGATGGGCCAGTTTGTGCCGGCAACCGGCTGCCATAGTCCGCTGAGAAGATTGTCGCAGAATTCGACGGTGTACTCCTCCTGACCGAAGCTCTCCCAGGAAAGGATGACCTCGCCGATAGGCCCCAACGTGGCTGAAATGACGAGGGGGGAACGCTTCTCTCCGGTAACTTTCACGCCGTCAATCGCCCACCAATAGTCATAGTGCGTGTTGTAGAAATGCCATCGGAACTTGAGCCTTTTCCCATCCGCGAAAGACGAGACGTCAAACCATTTCGGTATGGCGGAGAAATCGTCACCGCCGGTACGATCGTGCCTGAACAGGTTTACCCACTCGGACCATGAGTCGCTCGTTTCGTCGTACAGCGAAATATCAAAATCAGTAGTCTGGGCATCGCCCTCGATATCCTGCTGGTAGGTATTGATGGCATTGAGGAACTGTACCGCTACGCATGTGTATTTGGTGCAGTCAATCTCCGGCGAGATGAGCTGCTCGTCGAGCTGGACGGCGCCAGCAAAGTCTCCGTTAGAGACCATGAAAGCGGAGGAGAAGCCCGGGAAATCCGGACCCGGCTGCCCTTCCGCGAGGGGTGCGCCCTCGGTGCTCCACAGCCGCCATGCGCCCTCCGGCTCGGCACTTCCGTTGATGACATGCCATCCCCCGAGCGTCACGACCTCCTCTGTTGTAGCGTACCGGCCGAAATCGTCGGCGAATATCACTTCTCTTTTTGAGGGAGACCAGCCGAATCCTATCCCGAAGGAGTCCGCGCTGCTTACGCCGGAGGCGACGCGGATTCTGAGGGTATGAACGCCCGGGGATGATAGAAAGGGAGAGATGTCCATCTGATAGGTCCGCCAGTTGGCGTCGCCATCGGTATGGAAAGAGAAATTGCCCACGGCGACCTCGTCCCAGAAGAACTCGTAGGTGGCCTCTTCAGAGCTGGCAGCCCGCAGGTCCGCTATCTTGACATAGCCCGGTTCCGGAACATAAAGGCTGTATCGCCACCAATCTCCCCCGACGGCGCCGGAGATGAAATAGCCGCCCTCATCGAATGTTCTTATGTCCACGCTGTCGCCGGAGCGATAGACATTGCTCGTATCGGTAATATGGAAGAAATAATCTCTGTCGTACGAGAGGTCATCGCTGCTTGTGGCGGGGAATCCGGTGCGACCTTCTCCGCCGGGGTAGAAGCCCCCACCGTAATTGTAGTCCTCGAGGTCGGTTCGCTGCATGACAACGGAGGCTGATCCAACGGGAGGCGATTCGGCAGGATTGCTCTCGACCCCGGATGCGTTCTGGACCGTGATCTTGTACCGGTAACTGGTCCCTTCTTCGAGATCGGGGTCGTCGAAGAAAGCCTCGGTGATCACCCCGGATATGTCCTCATAGCTCCCCCCATTGACGCTCCGATAAACATGATACCCCACGATTCCCTCGTCGAGGACCGGCGACCATCTGAGGTGTCCGAGGAGGGTCATCTCAAGACGGAGGTTACTGGGCGGGAGAGGCTTCGGATAAAGCGAATCCTCTCCGCGAATCAGTTGACCGCTGATGTCCCCGTAAGAAAGTGAACCCTGAAACGATAGCTTCCCCGAAAGATCGGCCGGGATGGCGACGGTATAAGCCAACTCCGTCTCCTTCACTTCCCCAGAGGGGAGGCTCCATGTGATTTCTCCCGGAATGGAGATGTCTCCTCCGCCAGCATCCGTAAGGATGGCCTCGTCAGGGATGACTTCTGTTACGGTTAGCCAATCGGGCGGGGGAGGCTCGTGGATTTCAACGGCGAGGCTGACTTTGGCGGTTTCGCCGGGAGTATAGAACAGCGGTAAGATGTCCCTCTTGCAGGCGACGGGAGCATCCAGTCCGTAAACTTCCAGTTCGACGATCGAGGTGAAGTCCACAAGGCCCCCCGGCACTCCATAGATTCTCAGCCCTAATGCGCGAACCCTGTCGAAAGTGAGGGTGTACCGTGAGTAATCGAGGCGGGCGTCGAAGGCATCCTCGAAATCATAAGGAGGCGCTATTGTCACGTTCGGAGCTTCGCGCCATGAAACGCCGTCGGTCGTGTATTGCACGGTGAGGGAAGTCCACCATCCCCCGTCAATGTAGTTTTGCCCCATGGTGTAAACCACTCTGTCCGGATAGATCGAGTCGCTCCAAAGGTAACCGTACCAATCGTTCTCGGCGGGATTCGCGCCGTCGAAGCTATCGTATCCCTTCTCCTCGATGATTCCGTTTCGGATGACGTTGATGTCCTTTTGTCCGGTCCCCGTTGGATGCGAAACCCTGGCAAAAGGGTCCGCGTCAGGATACATGGCGAAGTTCTCAATTGGCGTCGCAAAAACCACGTTTGAGCTCGGGCCTTCTCCATAGTCGTTTATGCTTACGACCCGGTAATAGTATGTGTGAAAGGGCTTGAGGTCGGGATCGGCGTCGAGATAGCTTGTGCTTGCAATTCCTGACGCGATGACGATCCCATCTCCTTCAGGGAAGGCGCTTCTCTGGAGCCTATAGCCGGTGGCGTCGTTATTCTGCTGCCAGGATAGCTCAACCCTTCGGTCGCTCCCGGTGGCTGAAAGGCCCTGGGCGGCGCCGGGCGGTTCCTTGTTCACCACGGTGACCCTTACGGTATCGGATTTCGGCCCGTGAAATCCCATGACGGTCAGGCGAAAGCAGAAGGCAGTATTGGTGGGAACATCTTCCGCGAGGAAGGTCGGATTGGGCGTATCAGCACCGGTGAGGGCCACCTCCGGCTCATCGCCCAAATGGATTTGTTCCCAGAAGTATCCCTCTGCGTTGAAAGAGTTCTCGCCGTGGAGTGTGATGACGGTTCCTTCCTCCTGCCGGAGGTCGGCGCCGGCGTCAGCAACGACGATGTCGGGCGCTTGGTCGCCATACACTTCCAGCTCCGCAATGGAAGTGAAGTCGGCGGCTCCGCCCGGCTCGCCGTAAATGCGAATGCCGATGCCCCGACACCTGTCGAAAGTAAGATGAAATCTTGTATAGTCGGAGCGCCCGTCTTGCTCATCGTCGAAATTGTAAGAGGGCGATACGGCCAGCGTCTCGGCCTCGACCCAGTTCTCTCCATCGGTCGTGTACTGGACGATCAAGCTGGTCCACCATCCACCATTCCTGAAGTTCTTTCCCTCGTAGTAAACGACGCTGTCAAAATAGCGGGGTTGCTGCCACAGGTAGCGATACCAGTCCTCACTCTCAGTTGCCCCACCGTGATAGCTATCGTAACTCTCCTGGATAACACCGTTGCGTATGATCTCGATGTCCCTCAAACCTGAACCCGTCGGAGTCATGATCCGGGCTCTGGCGACCGCGTCGGCGTCAAAGGCAAGGTTGCGAGACGCAACAAAGCCGACCGGCTCCGAAGGGGGGCCTACCCCGAACTCATTCGCGGCGGCGACCCTGTAAAAGTAAATCATCCCCTCCTCAAGCCAACCATCGTTGTGGGAAGTTACAGAGACGCTCGGCGCGACCTTTACGTAATCGTTCTGGGGGTGATCTTCCGCTCGGTAAACGACGTATCTCGTGGCGTCCGGGTGAGAAGCCCACTCCACCACCGCTGTTAGAAAGTCTTCCCCTTCCTTTGGCAAGACGGTCAAACCGTCAGGCGTTGTCGCTGGGGGTGTCGAGATGTTGACTGTAACCTCCACCCGGTCAGTGTCGGAACCGAGGGGTCCGCTGGCTGTTAGTCCAAAAGTCAGGAGCGTCGCCGTCGGAACATCCGGCGCCACGAACGTCGTAACTGCTTGATTCGGCCCTGCGAGTGTTACTTCCGGCTCCTCGCCTATCCCGACTTGCACCCAGGAGAATGAATCTGCGTTGACCGAACCGCTTCCGTCGAGGGTGACGATGCTCTCCTCCAGCACTGATTGATTGAGTCCAGCAAGGGCGATGACTTCTGTCTCCGAGGTGATTTCGAACTCCACGTCATCTACGAGATAACTCTTCGTCAGATCGTCGTCTGAAACAAAACGCAAAGTGTCTATGATCCCCTCACCGGTTACCTCAATCCATATTCCGCTGTTGCTCGTTGGAACGAAGCTCACTGTTCGTGAGAAAACCGGGGTTTCCTCCAATTCCCCGGTTATCGTCAATCCCGAAGCCGAGTACTCAATAAAATCAGGTTCGTTATCTCTTACGAAAACTCTGAGAAGTCGCACCGTGGGGTTGAACTGAATGACAGACGTCCTCTGGGCTAAGATGAAACGGTTGGCACCATCCGGCGAATGGTCTGAAAAGGGGGATTCACCTGTGGATGTGATCAGCGGGCTCGGTCGGTCTTGCGTGCTCCAGGCCAGTGAGACCTCCTTATCGCTCCCGTAATTGTCGGGTAATGGGGTTTCGGGGTAGGGGCAGCCGCTGAAAGTCAGGGTCTTCGAGGCAGCGCCAGACACGGGGCACAAGCTGACGTTCACAACTGCCAGGAGCGCCGTAAGGAGAGGAGTTCTGCATCTTGGAAAAAACATGGTCGGACAGAAGATGATCCCTTTGCCAAAGTTCATCGCAGTGCAGTGCTTCGGTGCGCCTCACTTGTAGGTCTGAAACTCCGGGTTATCCCGGGCAGCGAGCCGATTCTACGAGCTGTTCCCTGCGCCTTATATAATACCCTATCTTTGAGCTGGCGGCTACCCCGGAGAATGATTCACGGGCAGCGACCCCTACTCTTCCGGAGCACGATCCGGCTCTCCCGCTCGCTGAGGGGTGGTTTCTGTTGATCCCACTGAGAAGTGGTCTGAGCCGCGGAATGGGATGCTGTCAGCCCGAACGCCACCGCCGAAATCGCCTTATTTCGTCATCTCTGCCAGGAAAGTGTCCTTCTGCTTCGTCATCCATTTCCTCAGCCGGGATCGCAGCTTGAGGAGGACAGGTCTGGACACAGAGTCCTCGGCGACGTTGTTCAACTCGTGCGGGTCCGTGTTCAAATCATAGAGTTCCTCCCTCGGGCGGGATTTCAGGAGGCGCACACGGGCGGCGACTTTCGGGTCGGTCTTGGCTTTCTGGAGCATCGATTTCCACGTGGGGCTGTTCATGGCGTTGTTTTTGAACTCGAGGTCCGGGCGGAAATTGTAGATGTACTTGTAACGGCGGGTTCGGACGGCGCGGCTGGGCACTCTCGGTTTTCTGGCATGGTCGGTGTGCGAAGCGAAAACTGCTTCACGGAGCTGTCTCTTTTCGCCGCGAAGGACGGGGAGGAAACTCCGGCCGTCAATATCTCCAGGGATTGTGGCCCCCGCGATGTCAAGGCAGGTGGGAAGAATGTCAATGAAACTGACCATCGCATCGCACACCGAACCCCTCTTCACCACTCCCGGCCACCGAACGATGAAGGGCATGTTGATTCCGGCGTCGTAGAGGGTGGTCTTTGCGAAGGGGAATGGCATGCCGTTATCGCTCGTGAAGAAGATGGCGGTATTGCCCTCTTTGCCCTGCTCTCGAAGGGCTTTCAGCACGAGACCGACCCCTCGGTCCATTCGACGAATCGCGTCGTAGTACTGTGCGATTTCAACGCGAGTCTCTGGCGTATCGAAGAGGAAAGGCGGGATGAGAACCTTCCTCGGGTCATGAGGATCGGGAACCTCGGCTGCCCTTCCTTTTTTGATTCCCTTTTTGGGGAAAGGGCGATGGGGATCCGCATAGGAGACCATGAGAAAGAACGGTTTGTCTTTCGTCTCCTTCAGGAATTTTTTGACCTCGGCGGCGTATTTGTCAACGTCGCGGCCGAAGCCGAGTTGTCCCACACCCGCCATCACCTCGAAGGGGAACTGGTTCAACGGAGATACGTGGACCTTGCCGATTATGCCTGTGCGGTAGCCAGCTTTGGCGATCAGTTCGGGTAGAGTGCGGACGCCGGGGTTGATACTACGAAAGCCGTATGCTCCGCTCCTATGGGGATAAAGACCGGTCAGGAATGCAGACCGGCTTGGGGTGCAGATGGCGGTCGGGGTGAAAGCGCTCGTCAGACGCATGCCTTCCCTTGCCAGCGAATCGAGGTTCGGGGTCGTGCAAAGCTCGTTACCGTAGCAGCCAAGATCGAGTTTCCCTTGGTCATCGGAAACGATGATGACGATGTTTGGGCGAGAGGTTCCCATAGCGGATTCGCCACGGGTTAGCTTCAGGGCGAATGGCGCGGCAAGTCCGGCTCTGAAAAAGGCTCGACGTGATAGTGTTCGACGCGATGTCATCGTATATTTTCCTCCAATAGGTGCGTTCAGCTGAAACAATCCCGCCGGCGCGGGGCCCGAAACTGTCGCGCCAATTATACTCCGAATGATCCCCGCGCCAAGTCCAACCGCTCGGAAGGTGCGGTTGCATTTGGGTGGCAGAATTTGGATGAATCCTCCGGTTGAGAGGCCCGGCGGAAGCCGGCGGCTAAAGCTAAGCAGCCAATGGCAGCAGCGACAAGCGCCAAGCGGACGGAATGCCGTGCCACCGAAACGCGTCCGCACCGTGATTTCATCGCTACTTGATCTTCCAGAGGAACTGCCTTATCCTTTCGCATGAGCGTGTCCTCATTTTCCAGATTTTGGCGACGTGTTTGTTCCTTAGCACATATGCTTTACCACTTTGGCTTTATTGTTCATCTGTTCGACCGTGGGGTTGCGGGGCGCGTTAGAATGACGGCGTGTGGGTTGCGAAAGGAGGAAGTTTTGATATGTTTGTTCCTCGCGAAGAACACTTCATCGGATGTCTGATAGGTGAATGTTTGGGAGACGCTCTGGGGTTTCCAGTGGAAGGGGCTGCCCCTGCCGAGTGTCAGCAATACGTCGAAGAAATACTCAAAGGGGGCCGTGCGGGAGAGCAGGGGCGAGGAGGCGGGCCGTTCGGCCAGTACACAGACGACTCGCAACTGGCGCGGGAGCTCCTTCAGAGTTACGCGGCATGTAAGGAGTTTGATCCGGAGGATTATGCCGGTCGTATCGCTGCCATATTTCGAGAGGGACGGGTTGTTGGTGAAGGAATTGCCACGGCAAAAGCCGCACGGCGTCTGGCGAGGGGCGTGCACTGGGAGGAGGCAGGAGCCCTTCCCCCATCGGCTGGTAACGGCAGCGCCATGCGGGCGGGACCCGTGGGATTGTTGTTCTTTGACGACCCGGAGCAGCTTATTCGGGTGGCGCACGACCAGGGCCGAATTACCCATCGGGACAGGCGTTGCTCGGCAGGCGCCGTCGCTATCGCAGGCGCCGTGGCCCTTGTCCTCCAGAACGAGTCAATTGGCACACAGAAGTTTCTATCCGAGCTGAGCACGTGGTCGGCGAGAATTGAACACTCGGTTGCCACCGCCATTCAGGAACTGATCGAGTGGGTTCAGTTGCCGCCGGAGCAAGCCGTCATATTCATCTCCAGATCCGGGAGTCCCGATTACTCCGATGGCTGGCAAGGGATTTCTCCTTTTGTCACAAGCAGCGTGTTGTGGAGTCTGTATTCCTTCTTGAGATCGCCCGGCGATTACTGGGAGACAATCTGTACGGCGATTGCAGTCGGCGGAGACGTGGATACAACCGCCGCCATGGCCGGGGCTATTAGCGGAGCCTACCTGGGACTTGAGGCAATTCCTTCGGACCTGTCGCACCGCCTGACAGATCGAGGAACTTGGGGATATGCTGAGCTTGTCGGGTTGGCCCGGAAATGCTACGAGTTGAAAGTGCGACAGCGGGAGGACAGGAAGCAATAGAGAGGGTTTTACGACTCGCTTCGGTTACTCGGTCTCGTCGGTTCAATCGCCGCCGTGGGCGCGAAGGGGTCTCTGGCTACATTCTCGCGATATCCTGGGTCCGCCGGTCATTTCTGCATCCAAATCTCCTCCGGATGTTATCTTGACGATGCCCGAGACGTATTTGTTCCGACGGGATAACAGCATAAACCAGATTTTTTTTGAATCATGTTTATCCCTATGCAGGGTCTTCGCCCTCCGGTTCCGTCTATCTTGTGTATCCTGTCATCCTGTCAAAAGGATCGTTTCATGCAATCTCATACGTCGCTGCATCTGCAAATGCATGAAATAGGATGAGTTCATGGAACTCGAGGGGGAGCTTGCCGCTGCAGAGCATGGGAGTTGACCTCGTCGGGGGAATTGGGGTATTCTCCGGACGAAAAGGAACCGGACGAACAGGGTGAATCACCCTCGGGTCGAAAGCGGTACTATCCGAGCAGATAGGATAGCGGCTTGCGGCCCCGGTTGCGTTCCGGCGTCAAGCAGCGATATCGCCTTTTGTCGCACAGGTTGTTCTTGGAGGAACAGAGAAATGGAGACACCGCGAACTTTCCGCCAACCGAGTCGCCTTTTTCGACGCTACGAGGGGAATCCCATTCTTTCCCCACGGGAATGGCCGTACCCCGCCAACGCAGTTTTTAATCCTGGGGCCGCCCAAGTTGACGGCGAGACGCTGCTCCTTGTCCGGGTGGAGGACATGCAGGGTTTCTCCCACCTGACGATTGCGAGAAGCACCGACGGTATGACGAACTGGCGCATTGACGAAAAGCCCACCCTCGTCCCCGACCCGTCAGGCAAGGAGAGGAAATTCGGTCTCGAGGACCCACGGATCGTCTGGCTTGAAGACGTGCAGGAGTACGCGATCACATACGTCTCCTTTTCGGAAGGGGGACCTCTTGTCTCGTTAATGTTGACTTCCAATTTTCACGAGTTCCTCCGTCTGGGTGCGATCTTGCCGCCTGAGGATAAGGACGCCTCATTGTTCCCTCGCCGATTCGGCGGGCTCTACGCCGCGATCCACAGGCCGATTATCCGAGGAGAAGCGCACATTTGGATCGCCTTCTCCCCCGACCTTAAACATTGGGGGAGCCATCAGATGCTCCTTCCCACGAGAGGGGGACAATGGGATTGTCACCGTGTTGGTCTCGGCGCACAACCCATCGAAACGCCGGAAGGATGGCTGATCATTTATCATGGGGTGCGAACCACGACCGCAGGGGGCATTTACCGCGTGGGGCTGGCGTTGCTCGACCTGGAAGACCCCCGCCGCATCCGGCGCCGCAGCAACGAGTGGGTTTTCGGCCCGGTGGAGAATTATGAGCTCGTCGGTGACATTCCTCATGTAACATTTCCAACCGGCGCCATCCTCAATAAGGACACCAACGAGCTCCGCTTATA
>JABMQX010000526.1 GCA_013203085.1 bacterium
AGTGGAGTTGCCGGCTGTGCCGTCGAGAATCAGGTCCACTTCCCCGGAGTCGGTCTCAATCTTGGTATCGCAATTGCCGGATGTCTTTTTGACGTGCAGCGGGTGACTGGGGCTGGTGGTGCCGATGCCGACGTTGCCTGAGGGCAGGTACACGTCGGAGCCGCTGACATCCCAGTCTTCATCCGCCGGCGCGGTTGCCGCGTAAACTGCGGTTGCCGCTTCGGTTGCCTTTTCCGCGCGGAGGGCGTAAGCGACGCTGGCAATGCGGCTACGGGGGGTCATCTCCGGGTCCGAGCCCACCATGATCGCCAGCCAGCGGATATCACTATCGAACAGCGGTGCAGGAAACGCACTGACCGAGCCGAGCAAAACGTGAAAGATGCCATCTTGCACCTGGACACTGCCGTGGGTTTCCTTCCACAGGGGCAGGCCGCCGATTGCCTGGCTGTAGATCCTGAAAGTTATCGAGTATTTACCGCTCACGGGGGTTCCGCTACTGTCCCTCAGTTCGCCCTGGTAGTTGATTAGCTCTGGCGCGGCATGGGCAACCCACGGTACGGCAGCCCCGAGTATTAAAGCTGCAATCAGCAGAGTCCCCACACGCTTCCGGTGATTCGTCCGCTCATCAGACCACATAAGCTCCTCCCTTCCTTATGGTGGTGGCAGTTGTTAGCGCCACAACAGGGCGCCCTCCGCGCCAGTTTAGTCCACAGCCCATCGAAAGTGCAAGCGGTTGTTTTGGCAAGAACTACCGAAGCCAGCACACCGAAGGTCGTTTACCTTGCTTCCGAAGTGCGGGCCAGGTTTGGGTTAGACCCTGGGAGGTGTTTGCTCGGGAGAAAACGACGGTTTCCGATTCAGTGTGAGCTTCAAAAGCGTGGCCACGATCCAACGGCGGGTCATATGAGTGACAAGATGGATTCGTAATTATCCCCGCGTGAAACGTGTTTCCGAGCTTTCCGGGAGAGACGCGCCGTTAAAAGGCAAAAGCGCGAGAAACGATTTTCAGCATACGTTTACTACGAAATCGGTGCGTCGACGCAGACGCTTCTCGCTTGCGCTCAGGAAGTTGGCTACGCTCGAAAGTGTTACTTCCCTCCCGGTTTTCGAGATATGTCGTTGCCTGGAGATCGTTGTGCGCGTTATGGTCTCACCGATCACAAGGTGTGTTCTTGTCCCTCCAATGGACACCAGGAAAACAAGATTCGCAGAGAAATGTAGTACGGAGGGAGTCAGTCTGGGAGGTGAAATGCGATGAGGACCTCACGATCCTGGCTGTTGACGATGGTGCTGACTGCGCCCGCCTTTCTTTTGGCGCCTGTCCTGCTGCATGATCCTGTAAACTGTTTAGTGACCGGAGTAGGAATAACGTCTAAGGGAGGATGGATATGAGCCTACAAAACTGTACGACACGTCGCTCGTTTCTCAAGAATGCTTGTGCTGTTCTGGCCGCTCCGCTGGTGGTCAAGTCGTCCGTGCTCGGGCAAGGAGCGCGCTCGTCGGCGAACGAGCGGATCACGCTGGGATGCATCGGAGTTGGGGGACGAGGACGCAGTAACATGGCGGGATTTCTGCGAAGGCCCGAGGTGCAGGCCGTCGCCGTCTGTGATGTCTACGCCCGGGGACGCGACGGTGCCAAAGGTATCGTGGACAGACACTACGGCTCCAAGGACTGCACGGCCTACAAGGATTTCCGGGAGCTTCTCGCGCGGAAGGATATCGACGCTGTTTCGATTGCGTCTCCCGACCACTGGCACGCGATCATGAGCATTCATGCGTGCCGTAACGGCAAGGACGTCTTCTGCGAGAAACCACTCACCTTGACCGTCCGTGAGGGACGGGCCATGGTCAAGGCGGCGAGACAACACAAACGGGTCGTTTCCTCGGGCAGCCAGCGAGTCCTCGGCGACTACGGCGGCATGGCGCGGGCAGTGCGAAGTGGCGCAGCCGGTGAGATTCGCGAGGTCTTCGTGGACGTGGGAGGCCCGTCACGTCTCTGTTTCTATCCCGGGCAGCCGGTGCCCGATGAGCTCGACTGGGAGATGTGGCTCGGCCCCGCGCCTTATGCCCCCTACCACCCCTGGCGTTGCGGCGGGGCTTACGAACTCGGCGGGAAGGGCTGGCGCACCTGGTTCGATTACTCCGGGGGGATGATGACCGACTGGGGCGGCCACAAGTTTGGAGGCGCCCTCTTTGCCCTCGGCCTCCAGGAGACGGGACCGGTCGAGGTGATCCCTCCCGACAGAAAAGAGCACCAGTGGCTCACCTACCGTTTCGAGAACGGTATCAACATGTACCACGCTCCTGGCTCGGGGAAGAACATCACTTTCATAGGGACTGAGGGACAGGTGCCGGGAAAGAAGCCGGAGAAGACCGTCGAGATGCCCGGATACAAGGGGCAGGGCGGGATCATCGGTGATTTTCTCCATTGTGTCCGTACGCGGGAGAAACCGTTTCGAGACGTGGAGATCGGGCACCGGACCGCCACCGTCTGCCACCTGGGCAACATCGCCTATCACCTCAATCGCCGGATAAAGTGGAATCCCGAGAGTGAGGAGATTGTCAACGACTTCGAGGCGAGTTGCTGGCTCGACCGCCCCCGGCGCGAGCCCTGGACGCTCTAACCTGGAATTTTCGGGTCGGCGTGTGGTGGATCCCGATAACTGCACGTAGAAAGAAAACGAAAGAAATCGAAAATCCGGGGCTAGCCGGTCTTCTCACCGGGAAGCCTGCTGCGGCGGATTGCTCTGCGTCTCGCCGCTTGCGAGCGTTTCTTGCCTTTCTTTCAGAGTAGGGCGATACTATTTCCTTTCTTGCCGAAACCGGCCTATGCACAGATTATCAAGAGGAAGCACGCGATTAAGGCCTAAAGATTGGTTATGTCGGTCAACTTGCCGGCAAGCATGGTTGCTGGAAAAAGGAGGGCTTGTTTCAGGGGGGGCGTCGCAGAGGCAGGTCATAGCAGAGGCCGGGCTCCGGAGAAAACTCTCATAAGGTGGGAGATCTCGTCGTCGATCTCGACATCGCAGAGCAGAGAGCGTCCTGTCGCGCTAAGTTCAGTAGCGTCATCACTCGCTCCGTCCGGTTTTGCCCGGGCGTCTCCGGGATGTGGAAAGTGCGATGCGAACATGGTGTTGTGGGTGACCGTTCAGCCTGAAACGGGTCTGGCTGAAGACAAATGGACAATCCTGGAAGATGGAGACTGATTCCCATGCATAGATCCTTGATCCTCACCCTCTTGGCGTCCGCCGCTCTCCTGTCGGCGACGACCGTTTGTACGGCTGCAGACGACAAACCGCTGACGGACAAAACGCTTGTCGTCTGGGCGTCGCCCGCGAATCTCATGCAATCGGGCGGCTCGGCGCTGACAATCAACGACACGACCATCGATCGCTTCGACGGCGTCGTTTTTGCGGAACTCGCGCCTCAAGTCTGGATGCCCGGAAGCAATCACTACAGCCGCTCTCACAAAGAGCAAGCCGATTGGCCGAAGGAAACGGCCACCGCGGACCAGTTCGTGCAGATGGCCATTGTCTATCAAGGCCGGGAAGTCACGCTCTACCGCAATGGTGCGTTGTACGCGAAGTACACCATGGGCGGTCAACCCTATCTGTTCGGCACACACACGGCAATCCTGTTTGGCCCGCGACATCTTATGAAGAATGTCGAATGCTTTTTCGGACGTATCCGCGACGCACGCGTTTACGACAAGCCGCTCGACCAGGAAACCATCGCCGTGATGCGGCCGGGCAAGCGGGTCGACGGGGTCGAGCCGTGGGCGTGGTGGGATTTCGCCACAACCGGGACCTACGACAAGGCCGGTCGTTTCAACCAAGTCAAGCTCTCCGGCGGCGCGATAATCGAAGACGGATGCCTCGTCCTCAGCGGAAGCCGGCCGACCATGCTCGCGACGATTGACCGCGACCAGCGCGCTGCTGAAATCCCGACGCAATGGTCGAAGAGCGATCCCGTTCCGGCGTCGGTCGTACAATCAACGCGACTGTTCCGCGAGAAGCTGTTGGAAGATACGTATCGCCCCGGTTATCACTTTTGTGTGCCCGAAGACAACGGACGGCCGGGCGATCCGAACGGCTGCTTCTACGCCAACGGACGTTACCATTTGATGTATCTCTACAACCGCAATGGTGTCGGCTTCTGCTGGGGACACGTATCGAGCAGGGACCTTGTCCACTGGCGTCACCATCCCGACGCCATTGGGCCCGGTGACGGCGATGACGGCTGCTTCAGCGGCGGCGGATTCGTCGATGATGACGGAACCGCCTACCTCTCCTACTGGATGCTCTGGGGCGACAAGGGGATCGGGATCGCCAAAAGCAGCGACCG
>JABMQX010000527.1 GCA_013203085.1 bacterium
AGTTGCATCAGCCGCCAGCACGAGATAGCCTTCCTTCGTCCGAAATACCGATTCCGCAACCTGGTTGCGGCTTTGATGTTCAGGGCCTATGAGACGCGCTTTGGACCACGTCGCGCCATTGTCGGTCGAGGTTCGCATAATAATCGCCAGTGGTCCCCAGGTTGCTGCCGTGGAAAGTGCGTTGAAGTGGAATATCGTTTTTTCGCCGTCATACCACAACGCGGGGGCGTGGTCGTTGCGGTCGGGAGCGTCCCAGCACGGAGAAGCCGGTTGCCATTCATCCTCTCCGTATCGCAGTCGGCTCGCCGCGACAGCCACTTCCCGTCCTCGCTCCGTCACTGTGGTGTACCAGAAGGCGAGCAGATCGCCATTGGGGCACTCGGTGAGGGCGGAATGATGGTTGTGCCCGTGGAATAAGGGGCCGTAAGAGGATGTCGGAATCTTCACGAAATTGCGCGGCCCGCGAAAATAGGGCTTTTTGGGGTCCGGCCCTCTGGTGATGTCGGAAGGTGCTGCCTGCTTGACGTTTTGCTGGTAGAGCGGCTTCGCCACTGGCGGCAGAGCTGATGTTTTCGGCATTTCCCCCATAACGATACGGAAGCCGATAAACCAGCTCTTGTCTTCGGGAAGCGTGCCGAGGCGGTTCGAGGAACGCAGATAGTAGGCAACGGTCCCATGGCTGCCGCCGCGGGTGACCTTGAAATCGCCGTCTGCTCGGCCGAGCGGGTCGGCCTGTTTCCCCTTTTCGTAGGGGCCATACCAGTCAAAGCACCATTCTTCCACGTTCCCGTGCATATCGCACAGTCCCCAAGGGTTGGGCGGCGTTCCTTTTACATGAAGCATTACCACCTCTTCCCGACCGCGGGAACGCGGCAAGCAAGGATACCAACTGTTATCGGGGTTCTTGATGAATTCTGCGGGCAAGGTGTCGCCGGTCGAAAAAGGAGTGGTTGTTCCTGCCCGGCAGGCGTATTCCCATTCCGCCTCGGTCGGCAGGCGATATGGCAGACCATCCTTCTCCGACAACCATTCGCAAAAGGCTTCTGCCTCGTGCCAACTGACGAAGACAACCGCCTCTTCGTTATCAATCGAAAATCCGTTCTTCCCTCGCAGATGCGCATGAAGGCGATCGAATTCCTCGTACTGCCGATTGGTGACCTCTGTAACACCCATGTAGAAAGGCTTAGTGATGGTGACCGCGTGTGTCGGGTGCTCATCGTAATCGCCGTTGCTGGGAAGCCATATCTTCCTACCACCGAATTCCCGGGCGTTCAGAATGTTCTCCGGCAGTTCCTTGTCGTTCCCGTAGCCCATGGAGAATGTGCCGGGCTGGATGCGGACAAATTCCATTCCAATAGAATTCACGAAGCGATTCTCCGTGGGCATCTCGGCTGCCCGGGCGGGCAGCCCAGCGGAAGCCGTAACTGTACCCACCGATATGACCAGCAATAACAAACCCATTCGCTTCAACATCTTTCCACCTCTCCATTTGATTTTTACCGAGACACTTTTCATCAAACCGCAGCAAACATGCCGGAGACTTTGTGCCGGCTGCTGGAGACGTTCATGATTGGCATTTGCTCGTTGTTGTTGCGGTTCCCGGCCAAAGATGGCAGTAGCGGCGGACCTTGCCGCCAATGATGCCACGCCTTTGTTAGCGCCATCGCCTGGCCACAGCAAGGCTACTCTCTTCCGAAAAACACGTCAACGAGAAACCCGACGCCAGTCCCTGAAACAGGCTGGATGCGGCTGCATCCTGGGGTGGGAGGTGAGTGGGCTACTACCGCCCGGCATGGAAGTTCGGTTTAGCCAAAGGAGGCTGCACCGCTGAGCCACAGTGTCCTCACTTGGGCGAGTTCCCGCTTCTCTTGCCTCCCAAAGACAGCCGCACGCAGGAAAAAAATGGCGTTGCCTGATAGACCCGGCTGTGGTATCTTCTATTATGGTTTCGTCTGGCAGTCGCTACGGGGGCCGCTGCCCGAGCCAACAACCCTTTTGATCCGCAGCTTGACAACCGCCCGCGACTTATCCTTTGAGCGGGCAAAAAGCGAAGGCGGGGGGAAATGAACAAGAAGCTGATCTTACTCGGGGCATCCATTCTCGTAATCGCAGGGGGGGGATGACGGCGATGAGATACGCGCCCGTGGTAAGCATGCTGGTCCTCTGCCTGATTGATCTCCGCGCGCTCGCAGATACGCACTACGCGTCAACAGACGGCGGCTCGCGACATCCAGGATGCCCTGGACGCTGCGGAGGCGGGTGACACGGTCCGAGTCCTTCCGGGAACCTACTTTACGTCTGCGGACACCCCCTACGCGGTGGGGGACTACGTGGAGCTGCG
This sequence comes from bacterium, assembly GCA_013203085.1. GTDB lineage: Bacteria > Auribacterota > JABMQX01 > JABMQX01 > JABMQX01 > JABMQX01. Next base: position 2,342 of record JABMQX010000527.1, read on the forward strand.
CGGATCGGGGCCGGGGAACACATGGGTGATCGGCGTCGTGGCCACAGGGCGCGGCTGCCGGATCAGGGGGTTCCGGTTCACCGGCCGCGTCAGTCTTTGCACCAACGAACTTTGGCG
>JABMQX010000528.1 GCA_013203085.1 bacterium
GCTATCAACCGTTTCGCTTCCGATACCGACGGAGAGATCGAGCTGGCAAGGAAAATCGCCGTTGGCGCCGGTGCGGAGGACGCCGTCGTCAGCGAAGTCTGGCGAAAAGGCGGAGAAGGGGGAACAGAACTCGCCCAAGCGGTCATCAATGCCGCCAGGAAGCCGGCGAATTTCAAGTTCCTCTACCCCCTCGACATGCCGATAAAAGAGAAGATTGAACGCATCGCTACAAGAATTTACGGCGCGGGCGAGGTGACATATGAGCGCCTCGCAGAGAAGCAAATCCAACTTCTCACGAGGGCCGGGTTCGCTAACCTTCCCGTTTGTATGGCCAAAACACACCTCTCCTTATCTCACGATAAGAACTTGAAGGGAAGGCCCGAAGGATATAAGATGTCTCTGAGAGAAGTCAGGGGGTCCATCGGCGCCGGCTTCCTGTACGCTCTGTGCGGCGACATCAGTACGATGCCCGGCCTGCCGTCCGTCCCCGCCGGCAACTTCGTTGACATTGACAAGCACGGCAGAGTCGTCGGTCTTTTCTGACGGAGAATACGCCAACCCGAGGATCTTTGTCCTCATCGCTCGACCGACCGGAGGCCCCATGGCAGAGAAAAACTACATTTCCGATTTCACGGAAGGCGATTCCATTTCGAGGACTTTCTACATTGGTTCTCGAAACCGCCTCCTGACGAGGTCCGGCAAACCCTATCTATCCCTCACCCTTCGCGACAAAACGGGAACTATCAATGCCAAGGTCTGGGAAGATGCCGATACAATTCACGCCAACATGGGGGCAGCAGAGTTCGTTCACGTCCGCGCCACGGTCGAGAAATACATGAACCAGTTACAGCTCAAGGTTGACCAGCTCAAAGTTGTTCGCACCGAGGATGTGGACCTGAGCGATTTCCTTCCCTCCGGCGCCAACGACCCCGACGAGATGCTGAAGGAACTCCGCCAAATCGCTCAGACGGTTCAGGACGGCTTTCTAAGCCCCCTCCTCGACCTCTTCTTCGCCGACAGCGAGCTGATGGAGAGGCTGAAGGTTTCTCCCGGCGCCAAGCATCTCCATCATTCGTTCGTGGGGGGGCTTCTCGAACATACCCTGTCAGTCACCAAGATTTGCGATTGGGTCTGCGGGCATTACGAGAGAATCAATAGAGACCTGGTGCTCGTTGGCGCCATCCTTCACGACATTGGCAAGGTGTATGAGCTTACCGCCTCGCCTGCTTTCGATTACACGACGGAAGGGCGCCTCCTCGGACACCTAATTCTCGGCTGCAACGTCATTGGGGAGAAGATACGACAGATTCAGGGATTCCCCCGCGAACTGGAGATTCAGGTTCTGCACCTCGTCCTCAGCCACCACGGAAGCTATGAATTCCGCTCTCCCGTCGTTCCCAAGACCGTCGAGGCAATGCTCCTGAACCAGGTGGACGATCTGGACGCCAAGGTCCGACTGACGCAGGACTATATCGAGCAAGCCAAGAGCGACCCTTCCGAGTTCACTCCCTACCACAAGCTGCTCGAAAGATATTTCTACAAGGGCCCGCCCGAATCAGAGAACCCCTGATCTTCCTATTTGTTCTTTCCGACGGCTCCTCCGGTCAATCTCTTCCCGTCCAATCTCTCTTTCCCGACCGGGGGAGGGACCTCGGGCTCACCTCAATGGCTGGCTGCGCAATACATTTGCCGGGGCGTGCCCATCCACGAGAATCTGTCCTCTGGTGGGATAATCTATCCTCGGATCGTATTCTTCCACTACCATCGTCATCTGGAAAGAGAACTCGCGCTTTTTCTGAAGTTCCTTCGCACGATTGGAAAGCTCTTTCTTGCTGAGCTTCACCTTTCGCGGAATCGCCGCCAATATTTTGTTACCGCCACCGCCGAACGCGTAATGGCTCTCGAAAACCCTTGCGAAAGTCCGGCGCTGATATTCGTACAATCGGGAGGTGTCCCACAGATTGGCGACCACCACGCCGCCCGGCGCCAAAATGTTTCGGCACTCCTGCAGAAACTCCTTTGTCGTCAGATGATACGGTATGTACCCTCCCCTGAACGCGTCCAGCATAATGATGTCATATTTCGCCTTCCGCCGAACCAGGCTTTTGATGTGTACTCGTCCGTCGCGGATGTAAACTCGGAGGTTTCCTCCGTCGCGGAAAAGAAAGTAGTTCTTGGCTATCTTCAGCACCTCCGGGTCAAGCTCCACGCTGTCAACCTTCGCCTTCGGGAAATAGTGGGAGATAACCCCGGACAGCGTTCCCCCTCCTAAACCCACCACAAGCACTCTTTTCGGCTCCGGAACGAACAGAAACCCCGCGAACATCAGTCTCGAATAACGCATCACCAACCGCATGGGCTCGGCAGTATCCACTTTTGACTCGTCGTAGCTTATGCCTTTCTGGCGGAAGCGAAGCGTCCGGACGGTCCCGCTTTCTTCCACACGGATGTAGTGATAGAGACTCTGCCCCTCGTACAGCGTTCTGGAGCATGGCGATTCCTTTCCCACCAGAAACAGGCCCACTGCGAGGAGAAAAGCTATCTGTTTTTTCATCCATCTCGCCCTTTCTCTTCCGAAGCCATCCTCGGGTAGAGGCCCGCGAACATCAACGCCACGAACACAAGAAGGCCTGCTGTCTGAAGGAGAATCCTATCCGTGTGCCACCACAGTATAAAATAGAAAGAGGTCATCAGGCACCCCAGAACACTCCCTATCGTTGAGACAGCGTATAGCATTCCTGCTTTTTCTCCTACGGAAACAAGCTCCGTCGCCGCCAACTGCACCGCGTACGGTGAGACCATCCCGAGCAAGGTCATCGGCACGAGAAAGAGTACAGTTGCCGCCATTAAGCTTCCCCAACGCTCCCCGCCCAGCGTTTCCGCGACCATCACGTCGAAGACGACGTTATTGACCTTCACATGGAACAGGGGCAAAACGGCCACCATGGCCGCCGCGACAAGAATCAGCGCGGACAGATACCCCGGTTTCGGAAACCGCTTCGACAGCTTCCCGCCCAGGAAGTAGCCGATGGCCAGGGACATCAGGAACACGCCGATCACGCTCCCCCACACATAGACATCGCTCCCGAAAAACGGCGTCAGAATCCGCCCGCCCAGAATCTCGATGGACAAGATCGCCCACCCACACACAAACACCAACATCACTAACAGAATTGACCTCATTTTTGCAATAGAATCTTCCGCCATCTTCTAACCTTTCTTCTCGCAGTAGCCTGTTCCACATGGCATAGTTGTGTTCCTGTTCCCTGGGAGCGGACGCATCATCCGGGTGCGAGACATCGCGCCCCAAACTGGAGCGGCCAGGACCAGAAGGCGCCCCTTCCCTTGAATTACGCCATCGGCGGAGGCGAAGCCCCGATCCCGCCGCTCACTCGATCTGGATTCTGTAGAACCTTCGCCTGGCCGTCGCGTCGAAATCGGTCCACGTGGTTGATTGACCATCGGAGGGAATTCGGGCCTGCTTGTTCCACGATCCTGTAAGCAGATCAGAGCACGACCAGACGGTGTAAGTGTGTTGAGGGCGGCTGTTCCATTTAAGCTCAAGTCCGGCGCCCAACGGCTTGATAAGCTCGGTAATCCTGAAGACGAACCGATACTCGTAGGCTCCCATGTCCACGATTGCCAGGTCGTCGGCATCACCATCCACGATGCGGGGATTCGCGTCCAGATCAACGGCATCCCACATCCAGTCATCGTTCTGGCCCGCGTCAATGCACGGGGAGTCGAGCGAGAGGCGATAGTTGTTGTCGTCGTGCGTGTCAGGGTTGTTGTCGGCCCCGTCCGGGTCAAGGAAGAGCGGGGCCTCGGCAATGTTCCCTTCCCCGCCTCCTGTCCAGTCTTGGATGCAGGAATAGGTGACCTCCGTTCCCTCGGAAAGCTGGTAGTCGAACTGAGCGACATTGTCCCAGATGATGCAGTTCCTGACCACAGCGTCGTAATGTTCGATGCACTCGAAGCAATACCCGATCCCCCCGGCTGCCGCAGCGGAATTCTCAGCGATGGTGTTGTTCTCGATCAAGGCACCGCATTCGTACAGTCCCCCGCCCCACCCCGCGGAGTTGTTGGCGATGACATTGTTTTCGATTTCGCCGTGACAGTAGCCGAGTCCACCCCCGTACCCAGCGTAGTTTCCCGTGATCGTATTCTGCCGTATTGTCCCATAGCAATATGCCAGCCCCCCGCCCCTCGATCCCCCGTCTCCTGCTGCCACGTTGGAAACCGAGTTTTCAGATATCATGTTGTTTTCAATTATGCCGTCGCAGCCAAACAGTCCCCCGCCGCCATGAACGTTCGCCAAGTTGTTGGTGATGACGTTGCCGCGGATGTTACCATCGCATTGATACAGACCCCCACCAGCGGAGCTGGCCGAGTTGTCCGAAATAACATTGCCCTGGATCGTGGCATGGGTCGAATTGCCCCAGGTTCCACCGTGGATCCCTCCCCCAGAGTCAGCTTTCCCGTTCCTAATTGTGAACCCCGAAAGAATGCAACTTTCGTCCTCCATGCCGGAAAACGTGATGACACAGCCGGCCTTGTTGCCGTCTATAATTGTGCTGGCGACAACGTCTTCATCGAGCGGGTTTGTGCTCCTCAAGACAACGTTGCTACCGCCGAAAACGATGTTTTCGATGTAGACACCCGGATACACCACAATCTGATCGCCCTCATGGGAGTCAGAAAGGGCTGCTTGCATAGTCGGATACCAGGCATCCCTCGTGAGGTTCTTCACGCGGGTTTCGGCCGCCGAGGTCGGGTCCCAGGCATAAAGGTACTCCGTGACGTTAGGGATGCGATCTTCATCGGGATCAGAATCGGCACCGTACCGAAGGTCTGCAAACCAATGCAGCTCCCAGGCGTCCGGCAAGCCGTCGGAGTCTGTGTCCGGAGACTTGGTGGCGGCCTCCGCAGTGTTTCCGTACGCCCCCATATTCACCCGGCCTCCGTTCGGCTCCGGCTCGTTGGAAAACGGTGACGTGGGATCAGCGCGGTCTATACAAGGTGACCGAGGTTGTAGATGGAAGTCGTCGTTTTCGGAGTCGACGAAGTGAGGATCAAAAGGGATGTTCCCTTCGCCCGCTCCTGTCCAGTACTGGACACAGGAGTAGGTTGGGGCCCTCGATTCGGAAAGTTGGCTCCAGTGAGATGCCGTATTTCCCCAAACGATGCAATCTTGAATTCTCCCATCGCATTCGGCCAACCCACCTCCGTCCTCCTGTGCCGCGTTCCGCATGATTGTGTTGTTTTGAATCGTACCCTGGCAGCCATAGAGTCCGCCGCCTCTCCGTGCCCAGTTGTCAACGATCAGGTTGTTGCGAATTGCCCCATTACAATAGGCCAGCGCACCGCCGCAGTGCTTTGCTGAGTTCCCCGCCATCACGTTACCCTGAATCGTCCCGTCACACTTGTACAGTGCGCCCCCGCTGCTTTGCTCGTACTCGCTGCCGCTGGCTTCGTTCCCAATGATGATGTTGTTCCGGATGGTGCCGTCGCAGTACACCAAGCCGCCGTCGAGGTTGTTGGTTATCACGTTGTTCTCAATCGTGGCGCGGGTGCGACAATCCCAGGTCCCGCCTTGAATCTTGCCCTTACCATTCCTCAGTGTGAGACCCGAGAGCACACAAGTTTCATCCTCCGTGCCGGCAAAGGTGACCACCGGGTCGTTCCCCATTCCATCGATGATTGTGGTGGACACAACGATTGCATCCAAGGGGTCCGTGCTTCCCAGGACAACGTTTTTCCCTCCGAAGACGATGTTCTCCTCGTAAGTCCCCGCATGGACCAAAATCTGATCGCCGTCAGACGCTTCATAGAGAGCGGCCTGAATCGTGCCATATCCCTGTCCCTTAGTGAGATTCTCTACAAGCCTCTCCCCCGCAACAGTCGGATGCCACCCGAAGCGATATTCGATGATGTTGGCTATCCCATCTCCGTCAGGATCGGACTCGGCCTCCTCCGCGAGATCGGTGAACCAATGCGTCTCCCACTCATCGGGCAGATCGTCTGAATCCGTGTCAGGTGATTTGCAGGCCGCCTCGCCGGTGTTCCCGTAAGCCCCCATGTTTACTCGCCCCCCGTGCGGCTCCGGCTCCTCGGAAAACGGCCAACTGGGGTCCCCGGCATCTATACAAGGTGACCACGGCAGCAGATGAAAATCTTCGTTCTCGGGGTCAACGAGATATGGGTAAAAGGCAACATTCCCTGTGCCTCCCTCATTCCAGTTCTGAATACATGAGAAAGCGGGCACGCTGCACTCCGAAACTTGGCTGCCACCCTCATTACCCCAGATGATGCAGTTCACAATCGTACCGCGGCAGTAATACAGGGCCCCGCCGTCTGATTTGGCTGAATTTCCGACGATAGTGTTACTCTCTATCGTCCCACTGCAGTAACTCAGTCCGCCGCCGAGCCACCCCGCCGTGTTGGCATAGACAACGTTGTTCCGGATGGTGCCTTTGCAGGAATGTAGCCCCCCTTCAGAGTTTTTGCAGACGATGTTCCCTTGGATGATCCCGTCGCAGCCTGTCAGGCCTGCGCCCGAGTTTCCGGAGATGACGTTGTTCTCTACAGTCCCGTTGCACACGAAGAGTCCCCCGCTTCCCTGCTCGGACCCGTTATCGCTAATCACATTATTCCGGACGGTACCACCGCAATACGCGAGCCCCCCGCCGTAGTATTCCGCATAGTTGTCCACGATTCTGTTGCTCTCAATTGTGGCACCGGTATGCGTGTCCCACTTTCCGCCCCAGATACCGCCGCCTGAGGAGGAATTGCCCTTGCGAACTGTGAACCCCGAAAGCACACAGGTCTCATCTTCCGTGCCGGCAAACGTGACCACCGAGCCGGATTCGTTACCGTCAATGATGGTGCGGGAAACTACATCCGGATTCATGGGGTCCGTGCTTCGGAGGACAATGTTTTTCCCCTTGAATTGGATATTCTCAACGTATGTCCCTTCGGCGACGATGACGGCGTCGCCATCGGAGGCGGCATCTATCCCTTCCTGAATCTTTTGGAATGCGGTTTCCCAAGTGGTCCCATCGCCGGACGAGGAAACCGAGCCGTCCACATACCATTCTCCGGCCATCGCGACCCGGCAAAGGGCAATGCACAGCCAAACAGCAATTATCCCCAACGTTTTGCCCATTTTCCGTACCTGCCTGAGAGTTGTCTGCTGGTTTTGCCTTGCTGCGGGCAAAAACAATCCATCAGGACGTTGAAAACCGTAAGCGTACCGGGCGCATTCTACTCCATTCGTGGGAAAAAGTCTCCGGAAGACATTTTCTGCTTTGGTGCATTGTGTGGCCTTTTTGTGCTCAAAAAGATGCCTTTGTTCGAGCGCAAGTGATTGCGAGAAAGGAGGGAGCGACATAGCCCTTAAAACCCGAAAAGGGTCTGATTTTCCAGTATTTTCCAGTATTTTCTCGACGAGAGGGGATACTGGAATGCCCTTTCGATTCCAGTACATTTTCCAGAATGTGAAAGAACGCAGAATA
>JABMQX010000529.1 GCA_013203085.1 bacterium
CTTCCGGCCGGCGCCGTGCAGAGAGCCTCGCCGTCGCAGTCTCCGAACGGCCCGGACAGAGTTCGGCGAAGAAGCTCGACATTTCAATAACCGCAGACAGCAAGGCACTCCCAGGGATGCACGCCCGGTCTCCGCAAGTTCCTATCGCCTCTCTGCGGTTTTCCACTCGTGCTGGTACAAGCGATCTGCTCGCCGGAGGGTTGCTGCGATTGTCAGATAGTCCGGCCCCGCCGCCGCGAAAGGTTAGATTCCATTTCGCAATTGCCGCATTATGCCCATTTCCCTGACACAAGTCAACGACGGGTTTGGCTGGGGTGCGGCTGCGTTTAAGTCGTACAGGAGTTGCCTTTCGTTTGTTTCTCGCGCGCTTCAGGTTTGCGAGTGGTGAACCGCAAGGGTGAGATGAATGCCATCGAGGTCCGGGCCTTTCCAATCTTCCTCCCTGCGACTTTGCGCCTCTGCGTTATCCTCCTCTTGGCTTGCTGCCTCCCGCAACTCGGTATTCGCCCGAGACTGAGGCCCCTACCCTCGCCCCTTCTTTTCCGTTGACATGTCTTTGTATCAATCTTAAAACCGACCCGCACAGAGAAGAGTACTGCCCCGTGCCAGCGGGCCTCGATCTCGTGCTGCGATGGTTTTCCACATGAACTCACAGGGAGACGAAAGGATGGATGGACTCAAGGTTGGATTGATAGGGTCTGGGTTTGTTTCGACGATTCACGCGGAGGCTCTGAAGATGGTCTCGGGGGCGGAGGCCGCGGCCGTGGCCTCGCCCACGGAACAGCATGTTATGGCTTTCGCGGAAAAGCACTCAATTCCGAACTGGTTCACTGATTACAGGGAGATGCTTTCACTGATGGAGCTGGATGTGATCGTCCTGGGTTTGCCGAACCATCTACATGCGGAGGCGACGGTCGCTGCGGCGAAAGCCGGCAAGCACATCATCTGCGAGAAGCCGCTTTGCATGAATCTCGCGGAGGCGGACTTGATGATTGACACCTGCAGGGAAGAAGGGGTGAAGCTGATGTACGCGGAGGAGCTGTGTTTCGCCCCGAAGTACGTGCGGCTGAAACAATTGGTGGACGATGGGGCCCTCGGAAAGGTCTATCTCGTCAAGCAGAGCGAGAAGCACGACGGCCCCCATGCGGATTGGTTCTGGGACGTGGAGCTTTCAGGGGGCGGGGTGACACTCGACATGGGGTGCCACGCCCTCGAGTTCTTCCGCTGGATGCTTGGGAAGCGAAAGGCAGTGAGCGTGTATGCGGAAATGGGAACGCACGTTCACCGTGACCGGACGAAAGGCGACGATAACAGCATCATCATTGTGAGGTTCGAGGACGGCGCCGTAGGGATGGCGGAGGAGAGCTGGACGAAGAAAGGTGGAATGGACGACAGGGCGGAGGTCCACGGTTCGGAAGGTGTCGCTTACGCGAACCTGCTCATGGGGAACTCGATTCTGACTTACAGCGACGTAGGATACGGTTACGCCGTCGAGAAGGCGGGCGCCACGAAAGGCTGGTCGTTCACGATGTACGAGGAGACGTGGAATTATGGCTTTCCACAGGAGATGCAGCATTTCGTTGATTGCATTCGCAACGGCGCCGAACCCCTCGAAACCGGAGAAGATGGAAGGGCGGTACTCGAAATGATTTTCGCCGCATATGAATCCGCTCGGACGGGAAAGAAGGTCGAGCTGCCATTCGCGACCGAGGCTTCCAAGCCGATTGATCTATATCCGAAAAGTTGACGTAACTGAAATCAATCGCCGGCCCTGCTGACCTCGAGTACGACGGTGCCGCCGCCGGTGTAGGCGAAGGGGTCGAGGCACTGGAGGTAAGCTTTCTCCTTATCCTGCTTCCCTGCAAGCCCCCAATCGGCGGGCTCGGAAACCTGCAAAGCGTTGTAATAGGGCATCAGGGCTGCCAGAGAGTGCATGCAGAGGGGTATTTCCGAGACGAGACGATAGCCGTCCTCGAGCTTGAAGGTATCCCCCACGCTGTACACGGGGCAAGTTCCTTTGATCTCGCACACTTTGACGATCAGGTCCATTTTCGCAATTCCTCTTGCCAATGAATGATGTTTCCTGCCTTCGACATGAAAGACGATTGCCGAATCGCGCATCGCCATCCCTTTATCGCGCCCCTCGCCGGAGGTCAAGGATTTTGACAGACCGGGACTGAGAAAGCTCGTCGTGGGCACGGCTCTGAAGACGCCGTGTGAAAAATGAGGCGGAGAAAATCCGACGAGGCTGGCTTGAGGCCCGGCTATGAGGGATTATTCCCCAGCGGAGGGGGAATAAGGCGCAGCCATTGGACGAGGTTTACGGCAGGGACGCCAGCAAAAAACCGTTATGAATGGAATTTCAAGCCAGAGGCGAGGAAAGAGGGAGGAGTGCGAGGCCGACCTCCGCTTGGTACGATTCATGCTTTCCTAACAAAGCACCAAGAAGCGAAGAAAAGTCCGTGAGCCGACTTTCAGGGAGAACAGACTTGCTCATTGCGGCAGCGAAGGGTTAAATCCGCGCAAGCGGCGATGAGTGCGTGGGACCGTCCGCCAAAACTTCAAACAAAAAAGAATAGGCGACATTTCCCACGCGGACAGCGACGACAAAGTAGGACAGTGGGCGCGCCGGGGCCCCCTCGAAGGTTTTGACCGGTGCGCCCCGTCGCCGCTGAGAGGGGGTCTCCTCAAAATCAAGCTATTCGTCTCGAGGCAGTTGATCCGCATC
>JABMQX010000530.1 GCA_013203085.1 bacterium
AGGCAGTCTATAATCCCTTCGACAAGGAAAACCCGGTCCCCATCACCAAGGGTGCGGAGCACATCCACATTGTAAAGGGATGATACGGCGTCGCGGGGGCGGAGGTAGGGCGGAGTGCTGCCTGACCCCATGCTGTGGGCCTGAATAAAGGTGGGTTCGCCATCGTGAAAATAGGGAAGGATCAGAGGATATTCCTCAAAACGAAGCTTGCCTGTTGCATCAACAAGCCCCGCCCGCCGCAGCAGCTCAGGGGGATACTTGTCTTTCAAAGAATTGGAGGTGCCGTGGTAGCCCTTTATGTCCGTGACCCCGTGTTTCTTGAGGGTCTCAACGGAGATGCCCCGACCTTCCATGTATTCGATTGCCTGCATGGAAGGGCCGCCCAAAATCAGGAGAAAGTCGTCATAAGCCTGCCTCAACGTCGCTTCCGATGCCGCCCCGGAAGCACTTTCTGCAGTTTCTCCTCGCGGGCCCGGCGTCGCTTTTCTTGTTGCTGACGAGATACCCGGCAGATAGAAGTTCTCGCCAATCCATTCAATCGCCTGAGAAGGTCCAACCTGAGAGACGTAGCAAACAAGTTCCAATGCGGAGCCGCGGAAGTTGCAGGACACGCATCGGAATGTGTTCGATGCCCGATCAAAAACCAGGCTGAGTGGTTCGTGAAGGGCATCGCTCTCGGACCGAAAAGGGCACTCTGCGTGAATATTTTCCCCCCGAAAACCAAGCTTCATGCCCAACTTCTTGGCGACGCCTATGATTGGCACATTCTCGATGTCTCGTAAATCGTAACTCATTTACTCTTTTATCCTCCTGCGCTCAGAAGCCCAGTCCAACCAGCCCAGTCTCCAAACTCCGGAGACGCAACTTCTGTATTCTGGAGATACAACTTCCGTGCCACATTGGCCGTCTGTGACTCACTGGCTGAATACTCCCCTTGGCAGCCTTTCCGAGCGGAGATAACGCGATGACCAATCCACGGTTGATGTCAGAACAAGGATTTCCCCAAGCAAAAGCGTTGTTTCTGGGGAAAACCCCACATCCCTGACTGGGGAAAAATCCCCTCAGCAGTTGTTTTTCGCTCGCCTCCGATTCCAGACCCCGGAGACAAGAGTAGCTTTCAACCTGAGATACGGGTCCCCTCCGAGAGGAAGGAGCGTAGGCGGAGCAACCGTAACCGCGCCTGTGCCAAGAGGAAGCGGCAACAACTCTCATCCTTCGTCATAAGGAGAGAGCTCACGAGGCCAAATCGGGTGGAGTGTCAAAAGCAATTCCAGCTCTCCCCTACCCTTTCTATGACTTCTCGCCTCCGGCGGGGCTGCCGCAGAAGAAAACGGCGAATTGCCTGATTTGGGGTTTACCCTCTGAGGCAAGGCATCGGAATCGGACGCCTTTCGTATGAACGGGAGGGAACCTGTCGATCTTCTTGTGCCCGATAGCCGTCCCCTCGGCCACGGTTCGCCACTCGTTCTCAACGATAGCTTCGATGACATATCTCCGGACCCGCTCGCCGTTCTGAATCGCTTCCATTGTGACCGCGTGGTCCACCCACGTTGCTTGTCGGAAAGAAACTGAGAGCTTGTCGCCCTTGCCGCTTGCACTGGCGAGGCTCTTGGAGAACCGTCTGGAAATCTCTGCGCCAAACTCCCGCAGCCGCGCCGCGTCCTGCTCCGGAAAAAGCCCTCGGCGGTCCGGGCCGACGTTGAGAAGAAGGTTGCAGCCGTGCCCAACGGAGCGGTAGTACATTCTCATGAGCTCGTCCACTGACTTCAGGGTTTCTGCATCGTCCGAATGCCAGAACCAGTTTCTCCGGATCCTCGCGTCGCATTCCGCGGGCAGCCAGACGCTACCCCGGGTGTCTGGTCTGCCTGCGCCCCGCGAGAATTCGAGGACATCATCCTTTCTCACCGTATTCCAGCAGGGGTATGGAGCGACCCCATTTTCGTTCCCAACCCAACGAATCGTCGGCTCTCCCATGTTGAAAATCATGGCGTTGGGCTGATGCTTTCGCACAAGGGCGATGATTTCAGGCCAATCGTATTCTCGTCCTTCCGAGCCAGCGCCATCGAACCATACCTCAGCCAACTCACCGTACCCGGTCAACAATTCCTCGAGCTGGCGCTTGTAGAATTCGTCATAGGCTTCCTTATCCTTATAGCAGGGTTCGTGGCGATCCCAGGGCGAGAGATAAACTCCGAACTTCACTCCATACTTCTTACAGGCGTTGGCAACTTCCCTGACCACGTCTCCTTTGCCGTTGCGCCAGGGACTTGCCTTGATGCTGTAATCCGTGGTGGAAGTTGGCCACAGGCAGAAGCCGTCGTGGTGCTTTGCCGTCAACATGAAGTACTTTGCCCCCGCGTCGCGTGCCGCTCTGACCCACTGCTCGGCATCCAGCTCGCTCGGATTGAACGTCGCAGGATCGAGGGTGCCGTCGCTCCACTCCTTGTCATGGAACGTGTTGATTCCGAAATGACAGAACACTCCAAACTCCATGTCCTGCCAGCCGACCTGCTGCTTGGTCGGTCGTGCAAGGTCCTGTTGCGCCATCGCCCCGCCAGGAAGCAATACCAGCCCGAGAGCCGCGGCGCAAGTTATGAAGATGACAAAGCGGTTTAATCGGTTCATGAACATTGCAGTTGTCCTTTCCGTTGAGACGCTCCCCCTCCCGGAACACTCTCGAAGTGCAGGAGCAGTGTGTCACGGGATACAATGCACATCTTTCTGGAGTCTAAGCCGTTACATTGCGACGTATAAACCTTTTCTATGCCTTTTTCTCTTTCCACTTGCCGCGGGTAAAATCGGGAATTTCCACAGGTTTTCCTCCGCCGCGTATGGACTCCGCCGAAAGGGGAATGATAGAGCTCCATGTCACCGCGTCGTAAACGTCAATCGGCGATGGGCGGCCCTCGCGGATGGACCTTACGAACTCGCGAATCGGGAAGAAATCCGCGCCGCCGTGGCTGGTTTTTCTTGCCTCATTCTGCGCCATTTTCCATTTGGGATGCTCGTATTCCTTCGCGTACTTGCTCAGTGGTTCCCAAGTCAGACCCTTGGTTACTTTTTCGATCCAGATAGCGTCACTTCTGGATTCATAGGAAGCTTTCAGTCCTTGTAGAGCATAGTATGTCGTCGTGGGATGAGGGCGAGCGGAGGCGGTATCGTAACGGAGGTCTATCACGGCGCCTTTTGCGGTTCGGATCAGCGTGCTTGTGGAATCTCCCACGGCAAACTTGACCTTCGCGGCTGGGCTATCCTTACCGAACCGCATGGCTGCGTATCGCTCGATGCTGGCTTGCCGGGTAGTCATTGCCACGAGAGAAACAAGCCGGTCTTCGCGATTGATTCCCATCCACTGGGCGACGGGGCCGAGCGAATGTGTGGGATAAAGGTTACCGATATTGTCGCGGCCTAATTCCCCCCGCCAGGTTAGCGATCCGTCGGAATTGAATTTGATTCCTCTGCAATCGTGGACGTAGCCGCACTCGGCATAGCTGATATCTCCGAAGACACCCTGCTTTACCATGTTGAGAATCATCATGCTTGAACGAAGGTAGCAGCAGTTCTCGGCGAGCATGTAGAGCCGGCCTGTCTCTTCAACCGCTTCGACCAGTGCCCAGCATTCATCGAGAGTGCAAGCCGTTGCGACTTCGCTGAGGGCGTGCTTCCTTTCACGAAGGGAATCAACGGACATCTCCGCGTGGAGCTGCATGGGCGTGGCAATGACCACAGCATCAACGTCCTCCCGGTCGAGCAACCGCCGATAATCCTTTGGCCCTGCTGAATATCCGGCCGGGTTATTACCGCGGACTTCTTGTACTATGTTCTGCGCTCGACGGAGATGGCTTTCATTGATATCGCAGATGGCGACGACCTCCACCTCCTTTATGCCGAGGGCGAGCCTCAACAGGTAAGTTCCCCTGCCTCCGACCCCGATGAAGCCGAGGCGAGTCGGGCCAGAACTGCTGTTTGTGCGCACGGACCGCGGAAATCCCGCTGCAACTCCAGCCGCTATTCCCAAACGCAAGAAATGACGCCTGCTCAAGCGATTTTCCATCGTTCATCCCCTCCTGATATGAGTTTTGACTCTGAGTTGTTACGGTCGTGAGCGGCCCCTTTTTCCCCCGCGCGCCGTTGCGTACCCCGTGTTATGGACGGGGCACGGTGTTCGCGTTTCCCGAAGGATTGTCATGGGTACAACAAGTATCGCTCTCTCCGAGTCATGAAACGTCGCAGTCGGGGCTGCCAGTCACTGATGATTTTTCCGACGGGCACGCCCGTTTTGATCTTGTCCGGCACCTTCGGGTCGCCGATCATCGGTCCGATTCGTTCGATTTCGAAGGCGTCTCCGTGCAATCTATAGATTGTGTCAAGAAAAGTCAGACCTGCCCGAAGGCACTCGAGTTTACCTCTGTCAGTCAAAACAATCCTCACGCCTGAGCACTTTTCCCCAGCGAAGGCGCTCTTCTCCGGAGTGAACTCGGCGGGCGTGAATTGCAGGCCCGGCAAGCCGATCCTGTTCATTTGCTCGGCGAGCTTTTTCCCATCCATCCAGGGGGCGCCGTAAAGCTCGAACGGGGCAAAAGTTCCCCTCCCCACTGATACGTTCGTTCGCTCGATTATTCCGAAGCCCGGATAAAGGGTTGCCGCAACAAGGTTGCGAATGTTCGGAGAAGGATTGACCCAGGGAAGGCCAGTCTCATCGAACCACATTCGCCTTCGCCAGCCTCGCATCCTAACGACCCGGAGATTGCAGCGAATACCGAACTCCTTGTTGAACATGCGGGCGAGCTCGCCGACGGTCATGCCGTGCGCCACAGGAAGCGGAAAATACGATATGAACCGCCCTTCGTAATCCTTCTCAAGGACAGGGCCCTCGACGGTTTTTCCCGTGATGGGATTGGGTCTATCCAGAACCACGAACCGTATGCCGTGCTTCGCGGCTTCTTCCATGCAGATAGCCATGGTCGAAATATAGGTGTAGAAGCGAGCGCCGATGTCTTGAATATCGAAGACGAGTGTGTCTATGCCCTTGAGGCTTTCCTCCGTTGGGCGGAGCGTTTCGCCGTAGAGGCTATAGACCCTCAGCCCTGTCTCGCTGTGAAGGCCGGAAGGGACCCTCGCTTCTACGTCACTCTTCAACCCGTGCTCGGGCGAGAACAGTGCGACGAGGTCAAAAACGCCCTGACGGCGAAACAACGAGATTATATGCTCACCCCGCGAGTTGACGGCGGAATAATTGCAGATCAATCCGACCCGCCTTCCCTTCAATAACCGGTACTTTTGCTCAGCAAGAACATCGAGCCCCGCTTTGACGACCGGGCGGCGAGACGGGTAAGCACCGTCCCCGGATACGCATGACAGGAGAACCGCGCAACAAGCCAAGGCTACTGCCGAAGAGACAATCCTTCGCGGCCAGTGTTCAGCAACCTCACTGGTTTGAGCTAAAGAGCTCTTTTGCAGTACAAGAGACATCGTCTACTCCTCTTCTGTGTTGCTGGCTCTCGAATCTGGTTATAGGGAAGCGCCTGCCCTCAAGTGATGATGGAAGCAAGGTATCTGGCATCTTCTGCGACGTTCTTCAGGATGTCTTCGCGCTTTTCCGGGCCGGAGTACTCGCCGTGCAGGCTCAGGGGATCATCGTATCCCCGCTTTCTAAGCAGCGAGACGGCACTCTGCCAATCCACGAGACCGTCACGCAACAAACACCAACTCCTTTTCCACTCAGTCCGGGTGGGGCCTTTCGTCGCAACGTAGGCGACATTCTTGACGGCGACCATTGCGAGATAATTGCCGATGATTTCGAGAGCGAGAGG
>JABMQX010000531.1 GCA_013203085.1 bacterium
AGATGAAGATAGCACTCGTTTTTCTGGAGGTCGGACAGCGGTTTGATGCTCTGGGCTCTCAGCACGGATTGATGTCCATTTCGGCAGTGCTTAAGAGCAACGGCTTTCCGGACGTGCGCCTTTTCCATTTTGTCAGGAAGGCTGACTTTCGCCAGTGGCAGAGCGCGCTTGACAAGTACAATCCGGGGCTGATCGGTTTTTATCTTCCGAGCTGCCAGCTTGGCCTCGTGAAGAAGCTGATCGCCGATATTCCATACCGAGGAGCTTTCACGGTGTGCGGGGGACCGCATCCCGCTTGTTTCCCGGAATCTATAGATGAGCTTCCCGGGCTGGATGCGGTCTGCGTCGGTGAGGGGGAGTACATTATGGTGGAGCTGGCCCGGGCTCTCAGAGCGGGGAAGGACCCAACGAGAATCCGTGGGTTATGGGTCCGGCAAAATGGACGCATCGTGCGAAACATGCCCCGTCCATTCATCGCCAATCTCGACGAACTGCCTTATGCGGACAGAGACCTTTTCGACACACAGCACAGCATTGATGCCTACGGGCTCTCACAGATTCGGGTTCTGGCATCTCGCGGGTGTCCCTACCGCTGCACGTACTGCTACAATTACAAGCTGGGCGAATCTCAGCCGGGCCGCTACGTTCGCTTTCGTTCGACGGAACATCTCCTCGGGGAGTTGAAGATACTCAAGTCGAGGTTCAGGTTCAGCGAAGTCTTTTTTGACGACGACATTTTCATGCTCGATAAGAAACGGCTCGCCGAGTTTGCGGAACGTTACCCGCAGCAGGTGGGCGTTCCCTTCGTCTTTTGCGGGAGAGTGGAGGTTTGCGACCGGGCAACGCTGCAATTGCTCAAGAAAGCGGGGGCGAGAAGAATTGACGTGGGCGTCGAAGTGGGCAATGAGGAGCTTCGGCGGAAGGTCCTGAGACGCCCCATGTCAGACAGACGAATACTCGAAACGTCGCATGCCGCCAGGGAGCTGGGGTTCCAGGTCAAAACTCTCAATATGGTCGGGCTGCCGGGCGAGACACCGGAGATGCACATGGAAACCGTGCGGCTCAACCGACAGATCCGCCCGACCATCGTTGGCTTGTCAGTTTTCACTCCTTTCCCCGGCACTGACCTCTACGACGTGTGTGTTAAAGAGGGATATTTACCCGCACGGAAAGAAATTCCTTACGATGCGGCACTTCACAAGTGCGTAATACATATGCCGCAGTTTACAGCCAAGCAGATAAACCGAAGCTATCGGCTTTTTGGGATACGGGTCTTCTGGAAGGAAAGCAAGCTGAAAGCCCTCGGATACACCATCCTTTATTCCAACCTGGGGAAATTCCTGGTCCACAGGTTTTCCCGATGGAAGGGGTACGTGAGAGAGTTTCTCAAGGGCTTTTGACAGTACTGGGCGCGTTTTGTCACCCGGGCTCAGCCCGGATGAGGATGGGTGAGCCGAGGAAGCGTGTCAGGCGGAGGATTTCGAAGAATCTCTCCGATCGCTCGGTGAAGGGGAGGTTGTTGAAGGCGCGGTGGAGCGCCATGGGGAGGAAGAATTCCGGTCTTGCGTCGGATATGAAGTAGCCGTTTTGCCGAAAGGCGTCGGAAACCTCCTTTCTCGTGAAGCAGAGGAAGGAGCGAGTGTTCCGTTCGACCTTTTTTTTCAATTTAAAAAGAAGGGGGACTGCCAGATTGACGCTGGTGAGGGATGGATAGTCTATCAGGATAGCATGGCGGGCCACGCGGGTCAGCTCGCGGACGAGCTGATGCCAGCGATGGACATGCGACAGGAGGCGGAGGGAAATAACGGCATCGTAGCTGCCGTCGGGAAAGGGGAGATTAAGGAGGTCCCCCGTAACAAAGGTGCTTTTGACTGCGCCGCTGGCAGCAAGACGGGAGAGACGCTCTCCGCAGGAAAGGCTGCTTCCCAGCACGGTCAGGTCGTAGCCAGCGGCAGCAAGAGGGATGGCGAGCTGGGCGTGTCCACCTCCCACGTCGAGAACCGTGGAACGCGGCCAGGGCCGGAGCAACTCAAGGCACAACTTCTCCTGGACCCGTAGAAAGTGGTTTCCCACAGCCCCCGCGAACCTTCGGGCGTAATCTTCGGAAGAGGTTTCTATATCTGGGACTTCGATTTCCACAGCACTGCCGTCTTCAAGTAGAGAAAGTGGCTTTATTCTTGTCGTTCTCTGCTGAGGATAGCAAAACACGTTCGGACAGGCAATGCAGAAGGGTCTCGGCCTGTATTGTTGGTCGGTGGCGACGCGGATGCGTTTTGCGATATCGGGACGTTATGGCTGCGAGAGAGATGAAAGCCTCTTCGGCCTCAAGTCGCGCAAGCCGCCTGCGTGCAGGCTCCAGGAGCAGATGAAAAGCCCAAAGGCGCGGCCTATACACGGCGTCGGGGAAGAAGACGGCGGAGAACCTTTGACTTGGGGTTTGGCGAAATTGTAAGGTATTGCCGATTCTGTCATGCAGGTTTTTGCAGAAGGAGACGTTATCCGACGAGTATGAGGGAAGCAAATGTGCGGCATCGCCGGATTGATTGTTGATGAAGGGCCTGACCTGGCGGTTCTTAAGAGAATGACCGACACGATGGCACACCGCGGCCCTGACGACGAGGGGTTCTGGCAGGATGGCAGAGCTGCGCTCGGACAAAGGCGGCTGAGTATTATTGATATAGAGGGAGGCCATCAGCCGATGAGCAACGAGGACGGATCGGTCGTTCTGGTCTGCAATGGAGAGATTTACAATTCGCCTTTACTTAGAGAGAAGTTGTCACGAAGCGGGCACGTTTTCAAAACTCGAACTGACGTGGAGGTCATTCTCCATCTTTACGAGGAGATGGGGCCGAAATGTGTGAAGAAGTTGCGGGGAATGTTCGGCTTTGCCATCTGGGACAGAAGGACAAAGACACTGATGCTGGCGAGAGACCATCTCGGCCAGAAGCCGGTTTTCTTTCACCATGATAGGAAAGGGTTTGCGTTCGCCTCGGAGGTGAAGGGGGTCTTGGAGAGCGGTCTTGTCGAGCGGGGAATTGACATGGAGGCGCTCTGGCACTATATGTCGCTGCGGTTTATACCGGACCGCATGACGCTCTTTGCGGGCGTGGAAAAACTGCCGGCGGCGAGCTATCTGCTCTATCGGAATGGGAAGGTGTCAGTTGAACGCTACTGGTCTCTGGATTATCGCGACAAGCTGGTGGCTGATGAGCGCGAAATCGAGGAGCGCCTCAATGAGTTGCTCGTTGAGACGGTCAGGATGCACCTGCTGAGCGATGTGCGAGTGGGGGCGTTTTTGAGCGGGGGAATTGATTCCAGTACCATCGCCGCCATCATGGCACGGACGTCGGACTCTCCAATACCGACCTTTTCAATCGGGGTCAAGGAGAGCGGTTTCAATGAGCTTCCCTATGCAAGGGAGGTCGCCGACAGGTATGGAACAGAACATCATGAATGGGTTGTGGAGGCGGATATTGTGCACCTGATACCGAAGATGGTATGGCACATGGACGAGCCTTCGGACCCATTTGGAGTGGGGGTGTTCTTGGTTGCAAAGCTGACCCGGCAATATGTGAAGGTCTCGCTGGGCGGTGACGGCGGGGATGAGCTTTTTGCGGGTTATGACCGTTTTCTCGGGAATCGGCTGGCGGACTTCTACTCTGTTTTGCCAGAGTGGTTTCGCGGCGAGGTCATGAGGCGGGTGGCGAAAGCCGTGCCGGATTCCTATGGGTACAAAAGTCTCGCGCAAAAGATACGCTGGATGAACGATATGTCTTTCATGTCGAAGGGAAAGCGCTATGCGGAGAGCATGAGTTTTCTGCGTTTCACCGACGGGGCGAAGAACCGGCTTTTCACTGAGCGAGCGAAATCTGCCGTCGGGGAGCCGGATTCGACCGAGAAGGTGCTGGCGTTCTTCGATGCGGAATGCGTGGCGGAACTGGTGGACCGTATGCTTTACACCGACGTGATGACGCGATTGCCGGACCATCTCCTGGTGATTCTGGACAGAATGTCCATGGCGCACAGCCTCGAGGGGCGATCGCCGTACGTGGATTACAAGGTTGTGGAGTTTGCGGCGGCGATACCCTCCAGATTTAAGTTGAAGGGCCGGAGATTGAAATATATCCTTCGGCGGGTCGCTTCGCGTTACCTGTCGCGGGAACTTATCACTCGCAGGAAACAGGGATTCGGTTTTCCCCTGGCGGAGTGGATGCGTAATGAGCTTTCCGGATTCGTTCGGGGGCTGATGAAGGAGTCGCGATTTGTCGAATTGGGCATTTTCCAAGAAGAGACGGTGCGGCGTATTCTCGACGAGCATATTGGGGGGAAACGGGACCACAATTTTCGGATATGGATTTTGATCAATTTAGAATTCTGGTATCGCCTCTTTTTCGAGGGGCAGTCTGTGGATGAGCTGCGTGAACTAACGGATAGGCTTCTGGTGGCGAAACCGGCTTGATAGGAGAATAAGAGATGGGAGAGGTCATTCCTCCGGCGAAGAAGGTCAGCACACTCGAGCAGATTGTGGACGAAGACCGGTCTGCGATAGAGCGGTATCAGGAGATTACGGTCGGAAGAGAAGGTCTTTTGTTTCTTCTCAAGTACGAGCTGGTGATGATGGTGTGCAATGGGTTGAGTGGTGCGATGGGGTTATGGTTACGAAAGAAGCTTTACCCCGGACTGTTGGGGAAAGTGGGCGCGGGAGTGGTTTTTGGCAGGAACATCGTTTTGCGCCATCCGGGACGAATTGAGATCGGTGACGGCACGATTGTGGACGACGCGTGCGTGCTGGACGCTCGCGCCGATGAAGAGACGAGTATATCCATCGGCAGAAAGACGTTTGTGGCGAGGGAGACGATCGTCGCGTGCAAAGGGGGGAACATCCGGATAGGAAATCGCGTGGGAATCGGTGCTCGAACAACAATTCACGCTTACACGGGGAACAAGGTGGATATCGGAAACAATGTTTTGATCGGGCCGTACTCTTATATAGTCGGAGCCGGGTTGTATAATACGGCGCGGACGGATGTGCCGATCGTAGATCAGGGCCCTGACTTGCGCGGCGGGATTACGGTCGGCGATAACGCGTGGCTTGGTGCGCGAGCGATTATCCTGGATGGATTGACGGTGGGCAACGACGCGATTGTCGGCGCAGGAGCCGTGGTGACCAGGGATGTTCCGCCGTTCGCGGTAGTCGCGGGTGTTCCGGCAAAAGTGGTCAGGAATAGAAAAGATTCGGCGTGAAATTCTAGCGCCTTCGAGGGCTCCCAAGATGGAAATGGCATCGTTGACGCAGAAACAATTGAGGGAAAAGTTCTTCCACTCTACCGATTACCATAGGATCCCTGGCGGGAGAAAAAAGCTCGAATTCCTGTTCTCCGTTCTCATGGAAAGGAGGGCGATTGGCCGGCAAGTGAGCGTGCTGGACGTCGGGTGTGGGAATGGCGGGATTGCGTTTGCAGTGGCTTCGCTGGGATGCGAAGTTCTGGGTGTTGATGTCAATGAGGCTTCGATCTCGCATGCCCGTAAGACGAATCGGTATCCGAACGCGCGTTTTGAGGTCGTGGCTGACAGGGGCTTCGACTTGAAGAAAAGGTACGATTTGATTATATGCTCGGAGGTTCTGGAGCACTTATTCAATCCGCAGCGTTTGTTGAACACCATGGCCCGGCATTTGAAGGATAACGGGTTATTGCTGATCACAGTGCCAAACGGTTATGGGCCGAGGGAAGTCCTGGGAAGAACGGAGGCGTTCATCAGGACGAAGCTGGGGCTGGCGGGCTTGGTTGACAGAGCGAGAACAGCTATGGGGGTGATTGACGCGGCGGAGAAATGCGCGGTTCACACGTCGAATCCCGATCAGGATCATGTGCAGAAATTCACCATGAGGGGCCTTGGCGAGCTTGTAACAAAGGCGGGCTTGTGCGTGGTCAAGAGGATGAATTCGATTTTCATTCTCAGCGTCGCGCTGAGGGGGAAGAGCAGGATCATGGATAGCCTCGATGCTCGCCTGGCGGACTACTTACCGCCCTGGGTGGTTAGCGGCTGGTACGTGCTGTGCGGGAGGGCTGTTGCCTCAGAGGGGCACTCCGGGCGAAGCGACGCTTTAGCGAGAGATTGCAATGGCTGAAAAACGAGCGAGTTGCCGGACAGGCATTGTGCTGGTCGCAATTGGATTGGCTCTCTCGATATGGGTTAGTTGGCCGCTGGTGAGGTTTTTGCCTTCGGCGATTCCATATACGTTTTCGGCGAAGCCAAACGAGCGGGTGGCGGGGCTGGTGCCCGGGGACCACCTTCAGTACCTCTATCATCTTCACCTTCTGCGCGAGGCGGTTGATGGGAAGATTTCTCCATTCTCCAATCCCTATGAGTTTGCAGGTCCCTATCGCTACAATACGCCGTACATCTACTTTCCCTTTGCCCTGCCGTACGCGGGTTTCTCTTACGTCAGCCCAGGCTCCGGGTACAACGCACTGGTTCTTCTTTCGTTTGTGGGGACAATGGTGGCAGGGTACGGCCTGGCGAGAGCCTGGGGAGCGACCCGATGGGCTGGGCTGTGCGCCGGGATAGTGATTACTCTTTTCCCACACCGGCTGAATTCGTTATTTGGGGGACACGCAGCGGGCTCGGCATTCTTCCTGTTCCCGATGGCATGGTGGGGTCTGGAGAAGAACTGGCAGACCGGGAAAAAGGGATGGGGATGGATGGCCGCGTTGTGTTTGATTGTGATGGGTGTTGAGGACACGCACCATCTGTTCTTCTTCTGTTTGCTTCTTCCTTTTTGGGCCCTCTGGAAGCTTCTGGAGAGAGAGGCGGTCGTATTTCCGGAGGGGACAAAAGGCGAGCGGTCGCGACTCGCTTCCGTTGTGAGCTGGCAAGGGATGATCGCTGCCGCGTTGTTGGCGGCGTGCTATCATTTCTATAACGTGCGGATTAAGGGTGCTGGGCTTCTGAATCCAGCGATAATAGGCCTATTGCTTTTCTTTTCGCTGACTGTCCTGGGCGTGGCTTTGTTGATAAAAGTGGTTTTGCGATGGCTCGGAGCGGGGGAGGGGCTTTTCAGGAAAAGGTGGCTTTCATGGCCGTGGGCTTCGTTTTGGGTGTTGCCGGGCTATTTTGCGGCGAATTATGTGAACAAGCCGGGGTTTGGCTCGAAGATCGTGGTCGGTTCGCTTTTCCTATTTGGGGCATTCCAGCTTGCTTTTTTGGCGAGGGGAATTCAGAAGAAAAGGCTCTCGCTGGGGAAGCTTCGTATTCCGTGGGGACGGGTGCTTCAGTTGTGGCCGGCGGTGCTGGGGCTTGTGATTTCAGTGCTATATCCGCTTTATCTGAAGATGTCCATTTTCCCGCGGAGCGGAGTGGCTGGAGGGAGGACCGTGTTTGAGGTGAGCCTTTTCTCGGTGCCTTTCCAGAAGCTGTTCGCTCGCTCGCCGGAAGGGGGCGCCTACGTGGGCTGGGCTTTTATCGGGCTGCTCCTTGTGGGGGCGGTTGCACTTTTTTCGTCGAAAAGACACAAGCCCGGTGTAGAAGAAGTCCGCCGTCTCAGGATAGCTTTCGTGTTGACGGGGTTGGGGATGGTTCTGGCATGCGGAGTGCTGTTGGGAAATGTTTTCCCGCTCTACAATGTGTTTCTGCGGCTCATTCCCTTTCTGAACTACATCAGGTCAACGGGGAAGTTTCTCATTTTGACGGCGACAGGTGGAGCGGTCACGGTGGCACTTATCCTGACCTTACTGGAGGGTCGCCTCCGCCGCGGTGTGGTGCGGCGATGGCTTTCGCCCGCGGTGGCTATCGTCTTGATTCTGGATTGGGGTCTGATTTCAAAAGTGGGGGTGAGTGTGTTGCCGAGGCAAAACGCTCTGTATGATGTCGTGAAGGAGGAGGGAAGGGGGACTCGCCTTCTGGAGCTGCCGATATGGCCGGGAGACAGCGCGTTTTCTTCTGCCTATCAATACGGGACAATGCTAACAGGCGTTCCGACAATCAATGGCTATTCGCCGATGGTTCCGGCGGGCTATAAGGAAAATATCGCCGATCCCCTGTATTCGCTGAATTTCGGCATGTTGGGGGAGAAAGAGTTTGATCTTTTGAAAGGCTTGAACGTTCACCTCATTACCTTCCATCAAAACCTGTTCCCGCGACAGGTCTCTTCATTGCCGGCGACGCATTCACTGAAAAGACTGCTGTTAAACCCGAATTTGGAGCTGGTGGCTCACGAGGGCGATGCCCATCTCTTCAAGATGGTGGGGCAGACATACCAGAATGTCCCGGGGAAGCCGTGTGACGAAGACTCGTCCGTCTCCTATTATGTTCCATACAATTTGCTCAAGCACCAGGTGGGCGAGGAGAGTGAGGATGATGAGGCAATCACGGGGAAGGCGTGGCGCTCGCGAGGAAGGGGCGGTTTTTCGTTCTTCGGCCCGTTTCTGATGTTGCCTCCGGGGGAGTATGTAGCAGTCTTTCGAGTGAAGGTCGAAGCCCCACGCGACGCGCCGCAGGTGGGGTATCTTGACGTGTACACCGGGGAAGGAACCGAGCTGGCGACGAGGCAACCGTTGAATCCATCCGACTGGCCTGAGCCGCATGGTTATCGGTTTGTCGAAATCCCCTTCCGCGTTGCATTACCTCATCCCGTGCAAACGCGAGGCTCTTTCGCAGGGGTGAAAGAAGCTACAGTCTGGCTGGACTTTGTCCTTATCAGGGGGAAAAAGCAGGGCCAGACTATTCGCCTGGAGGCGGAGGATTTCTTTTCAAGCGTTGGTCGGGTCGTGAAGGACGGGGAAGCTAAGGAGGGGGTGTGCCTCGGAATCAGCGGCTCACCGAAACGCGGGGAGCCAATTTTAGAGGAGGCGTTCATTTTTCTGAAGGCGGGGAGGTACGAGGTGCGTTGTTCCGCGAAGGGAGAGAAAGGAAAAATGGCTACGCTGCAGATGCGAAGAATCGCGGCGACGCGTCACTATCAGCGATTCGATGTTCAGAACGGCGAGGGAGGTGAGGGTTTTACCGTGAGCAAGGGCGTGCTGAATCTTGCTACGGGCGGGGTGCACGCGGTTTCACTGTGGCCGGCGGAAAAAAGACTGAAAGCAGTGGACTACATATCGTTCACTTTGATGTCTCGCATCTGAGAAGGCTCTTTGGCGTTGCTCTGCGTGTTGGCTACGCAAGCTCAGGCGGGGGAACCTCTTTTTGCCTTTCCCATTTGAAGACAGCGAAAGCTGATTTTGCCTTCCTTTTCAATTCGGTCAGGGAGCGAACCTTGATGAGGCGGCGAGCGAGATATGCCGGCCTGAAGTAGAAATTGCGGTACGCCCGCCGGATGATTCCCTGCAGTTCTTCCGTGGGAATCTCGGGCCAATGTGGTGCTGAGAAGCCCGGTTGCGGATTGGCTGCGAACTCCCTCCAATAGTCCTCTGCTATCACTCCATTTTTCAGCCCATCAAGGTAGATTCAGGTTCCGGGGAAAGGTGTGAGGATGGTGATGTGCGCGTAGTCCGGCTTGAGAGAATTCATTACCCGAAGGCTTTTCTCGATGTCCTGGCGGGTTTCAGTGGGGCAGCCGATCATAAAATAGGCGAGGACCATGATGCCCGCTTTTCTGGTGAACTGGAAAACCTCCCCTGCTTGCTCGACGGTTATCCCCTTGTTGAGAACCTTCAATATCTTGTCTGTGCCGGACTCGACTCCGTAATGAATGCCACGGCAGCCAGCTTTTCGGAGGGCTTTAATCATGTCGGGTGTTACTGTATCCACTCTCGTGCGGATGTCCCAGCCGACGTCGAGCCTGCGTCTGAGAATCTCCCGGCATATTTCGATGACCCGCTGTTTGCGGACGGTGAACGTGTCGTCGTACATGAGGAACTCGTGGATGCCCATTTTAACGCACTGTTCCATCTCATCAACGACGCTCTCGGCGCCGCGAGCGCGAAACTTGTTTCCGAGATGCGGACGATCATCTGGATGAAGTTCATCGTGTCGTGGAACGGACGGATTCTTGAGTTTCCTTTTCGCCGGCTGTACGCTATGGGGAGTGAACTTGACGCGATAGTTGTTGGTGAGCATGGCAAGGGTGATGGTCGTCGTGAAGGAGAAGTCATCCGGTAGGATGTTCATGAAACGGTTCACAACGGCACGGAAAGCCGACTCGCGACAAGGAATGCCTCGCGAATGACGCCGCCGATGGTTTGCTCCTCATTGTAAGCAGGGATTATCAGAGAGAATCCTTGAGGCATTTTCGTTTTCCCCGAAGGAAAACCATAGCCGGAGCGAAG
>JABMQX010000532.1 GCA_013203085.1 bacterium
GGTTACCTTCTCTTCACCGTCAAGAGAGTGGGCGTGGTCACGTCCGACCTGCACAATTCCGAGGAAGGGAGAGTCATCGGCGTCAGAGGTCCCTTCGGGAAATCGTATCCTCTCGACGAAATGGAGGGGAAAAACGTCCTCATCGTCGGCGGCGGGTTCGCCTTCACGACCCTGCGGAGCGCCATCCGCTACCTCCTCGCTCCCGAGAACCGTGGACGCATCGAGAACCTCATCTGCATCTACGGCGCGAGAAGTCCCAGAGAGCTGATTTACAAAGATGAGCTGAAGGAGTGGGAGGACCGAGACGATATCGAGATGTACGTCACCGTTGACAAGGGAGACGAATCCTGGACCGGCAGGGAGGGTTTCGTGCCGACCGTCCTCAAACAGGTCGCCCCTTCCTCCGAGAACGCCATCTGCCTCCTTTGCGGCCCGCCGATCATGCTGAAATTCACCTTCCCCGTCCTCGAAGAGCTCGGCTTCCAGCCGGAGAACATCGTCGTTTCCCTCGAAATGCGGATGAAGTGCGGGATCGGAAAATGCGGCCGCTGCAACATCGGCAGCCTCTACGTCTGCAAGGACGGCCCCGTCTTCACCTACAAACAACTCCAATCCCTGCCCGCCGAGTATTGATGAAACGACCATCTGCGCTGCTCATGCAGTGTTCGAATCATAATCCCTTCGGGCTGCTAACTCTGCGATCGCGTCCAATTTCGCCCGCACGTCCGGATGAATCTCATCCTGTTTCATCACCGCGGCCAGACGGTAGAACTTACTCTTTGGCATGAGATTGTATTCTTTGATGAGCCCATAAAAGTTCCTAAAAAAAGGGTCAAGAACGACCTCGCTCATTTTGGTCCCCCGGAGGAAGGGTATGTCCTTCAGCGGGTCAGTGAACACGTCGCGAAGAATGTATTTCTTGAGGAGTCTGGGCACTTCTTTTAGTTCCTGATCTACAAACATGTCGGGTCCGGTCGAATCTTCCGGAAGCCCCCGTGTTTTCCTCAGCTCCGCTTCGCAGAACCGCTGGATGGCGGACGGAACAATAAGGTAGTTCTCTATCTCCTGCCGATCCCACATAAGCTCAACCAAATCGCTTTTTTCGTGAAGACCTATGTTAGTCCTGTCGATCAACAACAATCCCTTCAGGGACGGATAGGCTTCCCGAAGGCCGAAAAAGTGTTCCCTCGCCTTCGCGGGCACGTTGCCAACGTAAACCGCAAACGGAGAACTCAGGAACCTAACAGCCCTATGTCCCAAGACCTGCGCCCACTCACGAAGTATATCCACATCCGTGTAATCCTCCACGTAGAGAACGCAGCCACATTGTTCCGCCAATAGATAGTCCTTGCTATGAATTTCCGAGAGGGACTTTCGGACCTGCGATTTCTGCTGACTGCTTATCAACATATGCGGCGTCGATCCCAAGAAAGCGACGATATGATCGTGCGGTGTTTCGTCCAAGATCACTTCTGAGTGCGTTGCCACGATCAGTTGGGCGTCGCGCTCCGCGGCCAGATCCGTCAGTAACCTGTAAATGTCTCGCTGCCGGATGATCTCCAGATGGGCGTCTGGCTCATCAAGCAGAAGCACCGACCCACTCCGAGCGTACAGGAAGGCCAACAGGAGAGTGACCTGATGAAACCCGCTCCCTCCATTCGCCAGATCGAGCTTCGGGTGCGGATTGCGGCCGTCAGGACGAGGCAAACCGTTCCTGTACTGAACAACGATTTCGGCCGTACTGGGAATGAATTGGGGGCGCAGCAGTTCGACCTGGAAGAAATCTGCCACACGCTTCTTGAGCTCTCCCCAATCTTCTGGCTTTCCTGTTTCTGCAACGTTATAGAGTAAGTTGCGGATTACATCGCCGGCGCGCCCTTCTCCGATCCGCACATTGAGCGAACCCTCCTCGAGCTTCTCTTCTTCCCGCCGAAGCCCCGCCAACGGGGGCAGGTGGACGATGGTAAGGTCCCGCACCTCTTCCGGTATGCTCATGCGCTCGTCGCTTTTCGGGGCCACGCGCATGGGCCGGCAATAGAGCATCTCTGGTCCCTGGTATTCCAGCTCCATTCCAAACTTCCAGTCGTTCCCGCGGGTGACACCCTCGACAAGGATCTCAACCAGAAGCTTCCGATTCCCCGCGCTCATGACGTTGCAGTCGTTCCAGAGGAGTCGCATTTCGCGCGTCGGTGCAACGGTCAGCTCGCGGCGGGTGATGGGGACGCCGGTGCGCATCTTGGCCTTGCTTTTGGGGTTGTCGCCTCGCTTCTCCCTCCACCTATTCAGAGCGAGTTGCCACATTGTGAGAGCCTGGATAGCCGTTGTCTTGCCGGAATTGTTTGGCCCGGCGAGAACAATCCGCTCGCCCAAGGGGATCGTAGCCTCCTTCAGGAATTTGAAATTCCGCACGGTTACGCTGGTAATCACGGGATTTTCACCTCCACGCTCATTTTTGCATCACACTCCCATACACCCCCTGTCTCCGCCATAGCAGCCTTTGTACTGTGCTTCGGACGCCGGGGTGGGCCCTTCGCTCGTTGTTTTCGGCCTTCGCTGCCTCCGTGTATGGGCCGACTAAACGAGTATTCTTTGGCTGACCGCGATGTGTCAAGGCCATTTTCCGAGAGCGCTGATGGCGGCACACTACGTAGGGGGCGTTCGCAGGCCCCGCCGACGGAGAAGCTGCAGTATGGCCGTGCTTCGCCGCGCCCCGATTCGCCAGATATATGGTGATTCTGTCCGCAACATGGGGCATTTTGTCCAGCCTAAGTCGCTGGTATAGAGGCGGAAACAAATTGCCCTCTAAACCCGAAAACGGTCTGAAATTCCAGTATTTTCCTGTACTTTCTTGACGAGAGGGCATACTGGAATGCCCCTTATGATGCACAAGAGACTAACCGCAGAGCAGGCAGAGACCGCAGAGGAATAGCGGCCCCCGTTTCGACCGGGGCGTCCGGTATACGCTTTCCTTCATGTTTTGACACGATTGCCTCATATTGCTTGCCATTTGTTAATGCTAAAACCGCACTTAAACGCAGTCGAACACGGTTCAATCTGTGTGAATCAGCGTGCATCAGCGGTTCAGTTTTTCTCAAAGGCCGTTGAAAACCGCAGATTAACGCAGATGGACGCAGAAAGTCGCAGAGGGACGGGGTTGAATCTTTATGCATCAGCGTGCATCAGCGGTTCAGTTTTTCTCAGAGGCCGTTGAAAACCGCAGATAGACGCGGTTCAGTCTGTGTGAATCAGCGTGCATCAGCGGTTTCCCGGCTTCCTGCAGCTCGCGAAAGCGACGTTTCGCGGTTATTCCAGGTCCTTGATACCCTGGTAAATCGTGTCGAAGACCTCCTCGATCTGGTCCACCTCTAAGCATGAAAAGGCGATCCGCAGATCCTCTTTTCCCATGGAGATTACACCAAGCCCGTATTCTGAGAGGAGGTGCTTCCGCAGGGATTCGGCTTCGACGGTCTTGAGCCGGATGCACATGAAATAGCCGGAGTTGAAAGGATAAACGGAGAAGGCGTCCGCATATTTCGGGTCTTTCAAGACCTCCTTGATCTTGAGACAGCGCGCTTTGAGAGCCTCGAATTTCTGGCGTTTCTCTTCGGGGAAAGACGGTGATTCGAGAGCCTTGTAAACGATGGATTGTGAAGGGTGGGGGCTGTTGGAAATGCCTGACCTGATGGCGCCGAGAGTCTTTTTCTCCAGCGCCTCGAACAGAGCGGGATCGTTCTCGGCATCGCCCGGTCCGTAGGTCAGGAAACCGATGCGAAATCCCCACACGAATTCTTCTTTCGTCGCACCATCCAGCTTGATGGCGAGAACTCGTTTGTGCAGGTTCGCAAAATAGCCGAAAGGCGATTCCTCCAAACGCCTCTCCTCATACACGAGGCCGAAATAGGCGTCATCGCTCACCGCCACGATATTGCAGCCCGCGTCCGCGGCTGTGAGAATCGCCTCAGCAATCCCTTCCGCTTCCTCCGCCGTCGGCATGTAGCCCGTGGGATTGCTCGGGAAGTTCAGCAGAATGACGAGCTTCTCTCGCTGCTTTGCCTCCTCGGTGATGAACTCCCCAAATCCTTTCACGTTGAATCCCTCGCCGTCGTAAAAGGGAAAGGTGCGGATGGTCGCGCCGTGTCTGACCGCATAGGTGAGCTTGTAGTTGCCCCACATTTTGTCGGGGATGATGATGGCGTCTCGTTCGTCTAAGAATAAGTCCCCGACGAGGCTCAGGCCGTGAGTTATGCCGCTGGTGACGATTGGCACGCCGAAATCCCTGTTTGCCAGGAGCGGATTCTCCGCCACCATTTTCTCTCGCCATTTTTTTCGCAGTTCCGGTTTGCCGAAAGTGGAATAGGGGAAAATCTCCGCTGGCGTGAGTCCACTGAAATGGGCAGCGATGCAGGGAAGATACATCGGCCCGCCGCCTTCCAGAGCTGTGCCTATGGTGGCGTTGAACTTGTGGGCGCTTTTCTTAGCCTCGGCGCTCTGGGCTAAAATCCCTTTCGGGAAATATAGCCTTTTGCCGAGGGCGGAAAGCATCTCGAGGATGTGAGGGTTCAAGGTCTCGATTGTCCGGTTCAATTCTTCTGCCAATGGGTTCATAGTCTTTTCTCCCGATGAGATTTTCACCTTTCCGGTTTTGTAGCAAGGCGACCGAGAAACGAGTCTAATCGCAGCCCGGTCGTAAATGGCACGGCATCTTAGTGGCCCTAGTCTCCTTCTGTCAAGGCATTCTTACCCACAGCGTGTGGCGGGGTTTGAGTGCCAAAATGAGCCAGTGGCAGATGCCAAGGCCAGATGCGGCAAGGTGCGGGGAATTGGCTCTATACGGGATATCGCTTCATTATTTCCGGCATTGGTTTGATGCCGGAGGCGCCTCTCGCGGATACACATGCCGCGCCAACGGCATTTGCAAACCGGCAAGCCCTTTTTAAGTCCCATCCCTTGACCACTCCTGCGATGAATCCCGCCACGAAACAATCACCTGCACCGAGTGTGTCCACGACCCTGTCAACTTTGAACGCTGGGACGAAGAACTCGCCGTGAGGGGTTCGGGCGAAGCAGCCGTCGGCGCCAAGTTTGATGACCACGGTAGCGATCCCGTAATCTTGAAACACGTCGGCAATTTCGGATGGTTCGCGCTTTTCGGTCAGCATCTGCGCTTCCTGAAGACTGGGCACAAATATGTCAAGATGATTGAGGCACGGCTCCACAAGTTGCATCCATCGCCCCTCGGCATCCCACGCGGTGTCGAGTATGGTTTTCACGCCCATTTTTCTCGCTCTGGCCAAAACGCGCGACATCGGTTCTCCATCCAATCCGGGCACAAGGAAAGCGGCGGCAATATGCAGTATCTTCGCGGTCTGAATGGTGTCGTAGTTGATATCGTCTTCCGATATTTTCGCATTCCCGCCGGAGTAGTGTAAGAATGAACGCTCTCCGTCCGGACTGACAAGAACCACTGTCGAGGAAGTATCAACGGAAGGATCGCGGACCATGGCGGAGGTGTCCAGGTTTGCATCGTTCATTACCTTAATAAGGAAATCACCGAACGTGTCGCATCCCACCTTTCCTATAACGGCAGTATTGATGCCGAGTTTGCCGAGGGCGATGGCGGTGTTGCAGGCACAACCGCCGTTGTGGAGCGTAATATGGTCAACAAATATTGCTTTTCCTTTTTCTGGCATGGATACGACCGGGGTTACCACGACATCCGCCGTGAATTGGCCAAGACAGACAACATCGGACATATTCTTCAGGCTCCTCAGTTTAAGCGCCGGGTCCTTTCGATTCTCCAATTGCTCGAGTCAAAGAAATTCGGCTGTCCGGTTTGCCTCCGCCCCAGCTCCGGTTCTTGATGATTACGGCGAGTTTCGGACAGGGGTCGGGATCGGCCGCCTGCATTCCCGGGCGATCCACGCCGCTACACAACCATGGGCGGGAGACCACTTGAGCGCTCTCTTACTCGGCGCCTCCGACCGTGTCGGAAGGCCGGGCGGCATGTCGCTCGGCTGCGGACTGCATTCGCGTTCCGTACACCTCCCGGGTCCGGTCCACAATGATCGCCAAGAGAATCAGGGCCCCCAGGAACGAGTTTGCGTAGTAGTCGTTCGCCTTAAGCTCCACCAGGCCGTGCTTGATCAGCATGAAAATGGTGGCGCCCATGAAGATCCCGAGCGCGGAAACGACACCGCCGGAGAGGCCGGTGCCGCCGATGATGGCGACAGCAAAGGAGACGATCAGCCACGCGTCCCCCGTTTCTGGAGCCGCCGACCCCAGCTTCGAAGCCCATAGGACGGCGGCCAGGGATGCAAACAGGCCGGACAAAGTATTGGCCCATACGGTCATCCGGTCGGTGTCAACACCCGAGAGCCTTGCTGCATCCGGATTGCCGCCCGTAGCGAGCAGCCTCCTGCCGAACACTGTGTTCCGGAACATGTAGGAAACGCCAGCGAGAACCACGATCATGATCATGAAGACATATGGAACACCAAAAAGATCACGCTGCCCGATGAAGGTGAACGAGTCCGGCAGCCGATAGGGGGCGCCTCTGGAGATGCCCGATCGCAGACCCATGTAAACGAACATCATGGAAAGCGTCACGATGAAGGAGTTGATCTTCAGCCGGGTTATCAGTTGACCGTTGATTAAGCCGGCAGTGGCGCCCGCTGCCAAGACGATCGGGACCGCCAGCCAGGACGGCAAACCCAA
>JABMQX010000533.1 GCA_013203085.1 bacterium
CATTAACACCGTGGCAATATTGTTTCACTGTGGAGGGGAAAAGAATGCTGAATAGGATTTTGGGACTTGCGAGCCGAAGCGTCCGGACGGTCACGTGTGTTGTTGTTGCAACGGCTTTCCTTTGGGGTTGTGCGGCTTTGGCGATGGGCGCGTCAGCCGCCGGAGGTGCAAAAGCTATTCCGGGGCAAGGGAAATACGTTCGCCTGCTACGTCCCGGGGTTCTGGAGATTCGACTGGGCGATCGGAAGGTCGCGGAGTACCGCTTCGGGAAGGATGTTCCGAAGCCTTACCTCTATCCTGTCCTGGGACCGGACGGCAAAGCGATGACGGAGGATGCTCCGCGAGACCACGTTCACCACCGCTCCATCTATTTCTCCCACGATGAGGTGAGCGGGCATCACTTCTGGCGCGAAGGGAGGGGAAGCAGCCCCATTCGGCACGAGCGGTTCCTCGAAATCTTCGACGAGAAAGAGCGCCCCGGCTTCACCAGCGTCAATGCCTGGATGGCCGGCGACAAGCCGCTTCTGAGGGATACGAGGACAATCCGTTTCATCCCTATCGAGAAGGGCGAATACCTCATTGACATCTGTATTAAATTTGCCACCGTGGACGGCGAAGTTACCTTCGGTCAGACGAAGGAGGCGGGTCTTCCCGGGCTGAGGGTCGCGCCGGAGTTGCGGGTTCGCGGCGGACGCGGGCGGATGGTCAATTCCGAGGGCAAGATTAACGAAAAGGAATGCTGGGGGAAAAAGGCGACGTGGGTGGACTACACTGGCCAGCGCCCGGACGGCACGTGGGTAGGCATCGCCTCCATGGCCCATCCGAGCAACAGGCCCTATCCGCCGGCATGGCACGCGAGAGACTATGGGCTGCTGGGGGTGAACTACACGAAATGGCACAAGCCTGTCACCCTCAAGCCGGGGGAGGCGCCCTGGACGCTCAGAAACCGATTCTACATTCATTGGGGCAAGACGGAGGACACGAAGGTCGCCGAGCAGTTCGAGCGATACGCCAAGGGCGTGAAATAACTGCAGAGAGCGCAGAGGACGCAGAGAAGCGAGTGGATGCAGCGTTCATCTCTGCGGTAAGAATTGGTCATTTCTGACGACAACGTAACGTCAAAACCTCAAAAGGAAGGGAGGAGAGCATGGCGAATGAGAAGCTTCCGAGCTACCTGGCATCTGCCAAGCCAGTTCCGAAAAGCGCCCGTACGGCTGGGCTGATGACGACGGGCGCCGCGTTCGCAGGCATCTACCTGTGGATCGCCTACTATGACAAGCTCGGTAACGCGCTTCCGTTGGGCAACCTCGGAAGTGTGATCCTGGGCGTGATCATCGGGGGCGGATTGTCTTTTGGCCTGTACTACATCTTTTCCGGGATGTGGGGCATGAAGACGGGACTCCCGCTGTATGTCGTCGGATCGTCCACTTTCGGCACGAAAGGCGGTTATTTCCTGCCGGGCATCTTCATGGGCGTGCTCCAGGTAGGATGGTACAGCGTGGCGACCTTCTACGCGGCGAAACTCGTGATTGCGGGATTTGGGGGAACGCCAAAGACGCTTTTAGGTCCGCTGGGACAAGGCGAGACCCACGGCTTCGATGTGCTCTTTGTGGTTGTGGCCGTCGTTTGGGGTTACCTGTTCGCCTTCTTCGGCGCAAAAGGCATCAAATACGTCGCCCGGGTGGCGAACATCTTCCCGGTGGTGCCGATAATCATGCTGCTCGTGGGCGCCATCATGGCCCTCAAAGGCCTGGGCAAGTTCGGTGAGGTGCGGGTGGCCAACGCCACAGCAGGTGTGCCCGCAATTGCCGGCATGCTGCTGGCGATTCAAATGGTCATCGGCTTCGGGGCGACAGCCCTGGCTGCTGGGGCCGACTTCACGCAGAACAACCGTAATGAATCCGATGTGAAGATCGGCGGCCTCGTAGGCATCTGGGGAGCCGCGGTGTTCGTAGGCATACTCGCCTTGATCACGGTCGCGGGCGCAAACGGGGCTAATGCCAAATTGCTGGACTTTAGCTATGTCGGGTCGCTTGGAGATGTCGGTGGATTCATCGCCAGCATCATGCTGATCTTGTTCGCCGTAGGGTCCATGGCGCCGGCGTGTTTCTGCTCGTTCATCATCGGCAACAGCCTCTCGACCATGGTTCCGTCTATCTCCCGGATGAAATGGACCATGATCGGCGCCACCGTCGGCATCCTTCTGGGTGCCACGGGCATTGCCGGGAACCTGGAGTCGTTCTTTGGACTGATCGGGGCATCGTTCGGTCCTGTCTGCGGAGCGATGGCGGCTGATTACCTGCTTTCCGGTGGAAAGTGGCAGGGACCCCGCAAGGGCATTAGCGTCCCTGGTTACGCGGCATGGGCACTTGGATTCCTCGTCGGAATTTCGAACAACCTCATGCTGGGCAAGCTTCAGGTGCTGAAGTCGTGGCACCCGGCTGCTCTGTACTCCTTCGTAGTGGCTTTCCTTGTGTATCTGATCCTCGCCAAGGCGGGAATGGAGCCTGCTAAGGAGGAAGCGTACACGGTGGTTGAGCCGCCGGAGGAATAAGAAGGCTCATTGGCAAGGGCGCGGAGCGCGAAGAGAAGAGGTCTCTGCATCCTCCGCGCCCTTCTTACTTTTCGGACCGTCTACAATAGGGACAGGGCGCGAAGCGGAGAAGGAAAGAGAAGCACGTCTGGAGGGAAAAATAGGTGAATGAGGAGCCAGTTGTAGGTTTCATCGTGGGGAGCAAGTCGGACCTGAAGTTCGTCGCGAAGGGGCTTCGGCTTCTGGAGGACTTTGGGATAGGACACGAACTGCGGGTCATCTCAGCTCACAGAACACCGGACGTCGCTGCGGAGTATGCTTTGGGCGCGGAAGCCGCCGGTTTGAAGGTCATCATCGCGGCGGCAGGAGCTGCCGCTCACCTTGCGGGCGCCATCGCGGCTCGGACTACTCTACCAGTCATCGGTGTCCCGATTCCTTCCAGCGACTTGAAGGGGCTTGATTCCCTCCTCTCGACGGTGCAGATGCCATCGGGAGTCCCCGTGGCAGCGATGGCAATCGGGGAAACAGGCGCCGCAAACGCCGCCATCCTCGCCGCGGAAATCCTGGCTCTGAGCGATCCGTCGTTGGCAGAGAAACTTCGCAGCTACCGGGAGCAGCTCACCGAGAAGGCCCGGAGGACTGGCGCTGTTGTCTCTCCCGCTCATGAGGAATGAGTCTTCCCCAGGGCCAGTCGCCTCGAGTCCGCAACGGCAGCTCTTCTTCTCCCGTCGTATGCCTTAATCCTTCTTCTGCGCCTCGGTTTTGGAACCCCCTGAGTGAAGCGATGTTGGGTGTCCGGGGATGAGAAGGACAAGGAGGCACAAGACGAGCGAGACAAGGCTGAGGGCCACGGAGTTCCCTCGGTCGGGAAGGTA
>JABMQX010000534.1 GCA_013203085.1 bacterium
ACGCTATGAGCTTGGTGGCAAGAACTCTCCTCAGACTGTCTGTAATGCAAAGGTAGAAGGTAAAAAGGCCTATGGGAGGTTGAGGTACTTGGGTGGTGAGGTGATGAAAAGGTTGAGAGAGAGGGGGAAGAAGCCCCTCACGGTGGAGTCATGCGGAGGTGCATCACCTATCACTGTCAGGAAGGCAAGAGATCGGCAAAAGACGGGAGGGGTGCGCCTTGCGTTGGACGCATCCCCGCTTTACATCGATTTCCGAGGTGCTTCCGAAAGATTTACTTACCGGGATTCACCAGATCAACTCTCAGGCGCATGAGAAGGTCACCATACCCTTCGGTGCCCAAGAAAATGCCGCAATCTTGGCCCGATCTTACCGCTATCTTCGTTTTGGACTCGTGTGTAGTGATGATCGGCTGTCCCACGTCAAGGGTTACGCCCTTGATTGGCTCGCGCCTATCAACCGACCGCAGCAGGATAGTCAGGTCGCACAGAATCATCTGTGCCGCTTTCCCTTTTTCCACCCTGCCTGATACTGTAAATCCGGTCTCTTCGTCGAGCCTCTTCAGTTCGAAAAGGCCATCGGGTCGTTTTTCGAAGTACTCGATCGGCTGCTGGGAGCCAATTGCAATCTTAAATGACTCGTTTAAGAGCACCAGGATTCTGGGGCTTGCGATCATCTCGACTTTTTTGCCCCTCGTAGGCTGCTTCTCTCCGTCCCAGGTCCAGCCGCTGTCGTCGGAGCGGAACTTCACCCCGGCGATCATAAGCTCGGCGAACGTGAAGACGCAGGACTGACCTTTTCTTGGCAATGGTGATTCACCGACCTTGGTTGCCGATGTATTGCTATTCAGCCAGGTTTCGCCCACGATGTTGCCCCGCACGCGGAACAGATCAAGTTCCACGAGGACTTGCTGCCGATCACCAACGGGAGCGGCGGGCACTGGGGGCAGGTGCGGCGGCTGCGAAACGGTGTCCGGTGTCGTCGTTGCCCGCAGACGCCTTGGAGTGACCGTCGGACTGGCAGCCCAATCCTCCACGGCGCCCGCCGGAGTCGGCGCGACACTGGCGAGAAATCCCATGCACGCAACTGCGACAATCAACCGTTTCATTGTCATGCTCCTTTCTGCGTTTGGGTTGTCGTTTCCATTTTTCCGGCCGGAAACATGTCGGAAGCGCGTGTGAAATCGAACGGGTTGCCGGAAGAGGGCGAATTGTAGATCACATGCAACCTGACCGGCGGCCGGCGCTCGCGACCAGGCCTCCGGTGTGGCTGTTCGCCGCGCCGGGAGGCGCCTACCGCGAAACCCACGACTGCCATGATCAGCGCGACAGCTCCAGTCACCCATACTGGAACACCCCGTCGTTCCGGGAAACGCCGCACGGGGCGCCCGGTCTTCTGCGCCGAGACGCGGTCGTCAAGGTCTGGCGACGGCGCGACCAATGGAAGCTTCTTCAGTTTCGATTCCAGGTCCTTCACGATTATTCCTCCAGTCGTGCGCGAAGTTTCTTCAGCCCTCTGTGGTACCAGGCGGTGACGGTTCCCAGAGGCGCCTGGCGGACTTGCGCAATTTCGCGAAAGGTCAGGCCGCCGTAAACATGCTCAACAATCGTCTCTCGCTCATCTGTAGAGATAGTCAGCATCGCCTCGGTGACCCGTCGTTTGAACTCGTTGGCCGCCGCAGTCTCGCGAGGGTTTGCGCCAGGGTCGAAAATGAACTCGTGGACTTCATCGGCGGGCGGCGGGTTTCGGCGCACCTGATCAATCGCGGCGTTGCGCACGGTACGAAAAACATAGGCTTTCAGATGTCGCGGCTTTTTGTTCAATCGGAACAGCCGGTAAAACGCCTCCTGAATCGCCTCCTCGGCCCGGTCATGACACCGTGTGATAGCCAGCGCACACGTCAATAGCTGCTGTCGGCAGTCACGATAAATCTCCTGAAGCGCACCGTTGAGCGTGTGCAACGATTTCCTCTCGCGCGCGTTTCGCCGGCGCCACCGCTGCCGGTCCTCTCTCCACCTTCTTCTACTGTTTATGACGCCGGACACCGCCGGATTTATGCAAGGGTTTTGACGCCGGGCGGAAAAAGGAGGATGTCACGATTCGCCGGACAACTGACGCTTACCGCTGCAGAGTTGCTTTAGAAGCTCTGCCCTTGAGGACGTCACATCTCTTTCTCAACGAGGACGGTCTGTCCGTGAATCATTCCCGCCCCCTTCATCACGGAGTCCGGCACTTCGACCGTACCCGGCTCGGTCTCCCCAAGGGCGACTCTGGCGTGGAAGGAACGTAAGCCGCCGGTCCACCAACGCGTATCGCTGACGTAGATGAGGTCTCCGGGGTTAGCAGCGAGAGCACGAAGCGTATCCGACGACACGAACGCAACGGGGCTTTCGCTTTCGACGGAAGAGCCTTTCAGAATGAGTCGAAGCCTTGCCCCCGGCTTTTCGTTGATCGGCGCTCCCTTAAACTCCCTCATTTTTCTCTTCTCGTCGCCGCAGAGGAGCGTCGGAGATACCTTCCGCCTCTTGGCGAGCAGAGAAACGGACACTCCTATCGCCGCCGACACCATCAAACCATAAAGCGCACGCATGTATGTGTGAGCCTGGAGATAACTGCCCCCTGCTTCCATCCCGTGACTGAACGGGACGATGATGACCGGCACTGCCATCGAAACGAGCATTGCCGCGAAGCCGCCCGTGAGAGTCCAAAATGCCCCTTGCGGAGTGTACCTTTTCCAGAAAGCCCCCAACATGATAGTAACTACCATAGGTGGAGTAATCGCGGCGGTGAAGGCGGCATGCGCTTGATAGATGCCCTTGAAACCCATGTACACAGGCACCAGAATCACCCCGGTGAGTGCCGCCGCCACAGACGATATTCTGGCAACCTTCAGGTAATAGCGATCGGGGCGGTTCGGCTTGACGAGGGGCCGCCAGATGTCGTTCACGAAAACCACCGACGTGGCGTTGATAAGGGTGTCGGCGGTTGACATCAGCGCTGCCGAGAGTGCCGCGAGAATCAACCCGAAAAGCCCCGGCCCCGCGAGGAGATGGGTTACAGCGACGAAGATGTTCTTCGGATCAACGTTGGTTGGCAATAGGCCGGCGTTGACAAGCGCCCTTCCGATCCAGCCGGCCCCGCAGACGCAAAGCGTCGCCAACGGCATCATCACAAGGAAAACCGCCACCAGAGCTTTTCGCCCATCCTTGACCGAACGA
Source organism: bacterium (assembly GCA_013203085.1). Lineage (GTDB taxonomy): Bacteria > Auribacterota > JABMQX01 > JABMQX01 > JABMQX01 > JABMQX01. The sequence continues at coordinate 3,217 of JABMQX010000534.1, forward strand.
GCCGAGAGAAGCCGCAGAATGATTCCTTGATTCATGAACCAGAACGCGGCGGAGTTGGCCATGCCATCCTGCCAGAAGACTCCGATGGAGTTGAAGGAAGCGGGCTTCACCGGCTGGGCGAAGGCGACCTTATGGCTCTGAGGCAGATGCGACCAGAAGGCGGAAAAGCCGCCCAGCGCCTTGATCCCCAAAAAGAACACGACCAATCCAGCGAGTATTAGAATTACGCCCTGTGCGAGGTCTGTCATGATCACTGCTGTCTGTCCCCCCGCTGTCACGTAAACGGCTGCGATAACAGCAATCACTATGACGATGTGCATGACCGGCCAGTTCAAGATTGGGCGAAGCGCAACACCGAGTGTGAAGAAATTGATTCCAATGTAGCCTACCATGTAAATTAGGATGATGACTGTAGCGGCGATGCGAGTTCGGCGGTCGAACCGTCGCTCCAGATATTCCGGTATTGACCTGACTCGCGAAAAGTAAAGAATCGGCAGCCAGCCGAAGAGAAGCAGAGCGAACCACGGCCAGTCGTTCAGATAGCTCATGGTCGAGGAGATGCCGTTGTTGTAAGCGGCTGTCGAATACTTCACAAAGCTATACGATCCCACCAGAGTGGCGACGCACGAGAAGGCGATCAGCCACCAGGAAAACCTCTGTCCGGCGAGAAAGAAATCCTTCGTGGTCTTAGTGTACTTCTGGAAGAACGTGCCGAAAGCGAGGATGCCGACGAAGTAGAAAATGAGAATGGCGAAGTCGAGATTCGTTCCCATAAACGATCCTTAGCTATTCTCCGCAGTTCACAACTTCGAAAGCACGAATTGAAACAACCCCTGGAGAAGCAAATAGAAAAGCAGGACGCCCAGACTAATCAACAACCAGCGCCTTCCGGAATTGCTCTTGTGGTCGAGTGCGCGGCTCTTGACGATGCAGACCAATCCGGCGAAAAAAACGATTCCGCCGAGGATATACTGATATAGAAATGAAAGGTCAGAGGGTCGCACCATACAGGCACCTCCGTACGAGCAAAATCATCATCTCCAAGTCCCTATTCCCCTTTTGATCGGGGTTGGCAGACAATCCCAACAGGCTCGAGCTGCGGCACACGACAGACCAAGGCCAACAGCCCCCAGCCACCTCAAACGCTCTGCGGCACGACGTATGGATGCCGATATTCTCGCTTCAGATAGCGATTCGCTTCCTCGTCACCCACGAAGGACTCCGTGGCGCCGTCGAATGTCAACTTGCGATTCCCGACGCGGTAGGAGATGTTTCCGAGGTGACACAGCAACGTCGAGAGATGCCCGATCTCGATGTCCGCGTTCGGTTTCTTGCGGCTGCGAACGCAGCTCAGGAAGTTTTCCAAATGGGGCGGGAACGGGTCTCGTCCATATTCAAACGGACCTTTCTCACCGTTCCGCCCGAAGGACTGCCATCCGCCTCCATGCCGCCCGAACCACATGAAGCCGTTTGTCCCAAAGACTTCCACCTTCGTCGCATTGAAGGGCCAGTCGGGCCATTTCGACGATATTCTGATCTCCTGTGGAGTCTTTTTCATGTACGGCGTCCATAGCGTCAACTCGAAAACCATCGTCAGCTTCTCGTATTCGTAGGTGACGATCTGCGTGTCCGGGGTTTGTCCGCCGTCCTTGAAATGGAAAATGCCACCAGTGGTGGATACCGATTTCGGGTGATCTTCCCCCACGACCCAACGGGCGAGGTCCATCTGATGGATGCCATCATTGATGATGTCCCCCCCGGAAAAACCCCACAGCCAGTTCCAGCAGCCGCCGAAAAAGCGGTTCGAGTTATACGGCCGCTTCGGCGCCGGCCCGAGCCATAGGTCATAGTCAAGTTCTTTCGGTGCCGGCTCGTCCGCCTTTTCCCGAAGGACGCCCCGGGTTTTCATGTTAAGAACGCGGACAAGGTTAACGTCTCCCAGCTTGCCGGAGCGGATGAACTTGATTGCGTTCTTTGCGTAAGGGGCACTTCGGCTCTGCGTGCCGAGCTGCACGACTCGTTTGTATTTGCGGGCGGCTTCCACCATCTTCCGCCCCTCCCAGATGCTATGGCAGGCGGGTTTCTCGACATAAACATCTTTCCCAGCCTGACACGCCCAGACCGTGCCGAGAGCATGCCAGTGGTCCGGCGTCGCAATGACAAGGGCGTTGACCTGCGGGTCGTCGAGAATCCGCCGGAAATCCTGCACTGTCTTCGGCTTTTTTCCTTGTGCAGCCTCGACTGCCTTCGCCCTCGACTCAAAGAGACGGCTGTCCACGTCCGAAAGATACGCCACCTCCACATCCGGCCGAGCCGCAAACGCCCTCGCAAGGAAATTCCCCCGGCCGCGAATCCCCATAACACCCACGATAACCTTATCGCTCGCCGCGACACTCTTTCGCTCCGACGCGATCTTAAACGCCGCAACCGCTCCCACACCAGCCCCAACCGAATCCCTCAAAAACCTCCGCCGACTGATTGTCTTCATTTTCTCTCCCTTCGTGCTCAGGCTCTGGAAACTGACAAGAGGATGTTCAAATCTCGGCAATGTTCGCACACCGAGACCTGATCGCCCATATATCCTACTCTTGTTACGAGATGACGGCAAGCATGAGGTATCGGGTGTGGCTCTATTATAGAGGCATTGGATTATTGCGCCCCTTCAGGGCTTGGATGATTCGAT
>JABMQX010000535.1 GCA_013203085.1 bacterium
CCTGTGTCGGCAAGGAACCATGATGTCCAGCAACCCATCGTTATCAACATCCGCCACATCCACCCCCATGGAAGATTCCATGTTTCCATCGGCGTTGACAGCCACACCCGTCATGACTCCCCGCTCGACAAATCTTCCCCCTTCGTTCACGAACAGGTAGTTGACTTGGAAATCGTTCGCCACGAACACGTCCGGGTAGCCGTTGTTGTCGAAATCGGCAACCGCCAGACCCATTCCTTTTCCTCCGGGGGCATTCAATCCGACCTCCTTTGTGACGTCCGTAAAAGTACCGTCGCCGTTGTTGCGGTATAAGAGATCCTGGCTCCCCGGATAAGCCAGCGGCCCCTGATATTCGCGTATAGTTCTTCCCGCGACCAACTCTATGCCGAGGGGCTGCTTGTCGGCATCGTAGATCAAGTAGTTCACCAGGTAGATGTCGAGGTCGCCGTCGTTATCGTAGTCCACCGCGGAACAGCACTGTCCCCAGATAGGGTCTGCCAGAATGGAAGTCCGCGTGAACACCCCGTTCCCTTCGTTACGGAAATAGACATTCGGTCCGAGATTGGTGACGTAGAGGTCTTGATCCCCATCGTTATCGAAATCCGCAGCTTCTGCGCCCTGGGCGTACGTGCTGTCAGCCACCCCGGCTTCCTGAGTCACGTCCGTAAAATGCCATCCTCCATCGGCATCTGGCCCATCGTTTCGGTACAGAACGTTTGTGAGTTTCGCGTCGGGCTTCTTCCCCCTCATATAGTTTCCATTCAGGAAGTATATATCCAGATCACCGTCGTTGTCGTAATCGAGGAGGATCACACCGCCTCCCATTATCTCGGGATAGAGCATCTGGTTGGCATCCTGTCCGGTCATGTGGCGGAAGGTGATGCCCGCCTCCTTCGTGACATCTGTGAACATGCCGCCGAAGACCTGTCGAGATTTCGCCCCGGGCGGCGAAGTTCTCTCACGCCTTATCACTCGCCATGCCGCGAATACGCACCCCAGAAGGAAAATCGCCCCCACCACCGCCCACACCCTTTTCCCGGAAGAAACCGGCGGCTTCTTCGCGGGATAGGAAGGAGCCCTGCGATGCTGCGAGCTTTTTTTTCTTTTCTCTTTCGATTTCGTTTCCGGAGATCGCTCGCGACTCATTTCCATCCCTCGTATTGGCACATTTTTAAGAAGGTTCGTGACTCGCCTTTCGGCATTATACCCAATCCCCGCCCGAATACAACGGCCAGAACGTTCTGCCGGTTCGGCGGCGATGCGCTTCTTTCGACCGAAACGCAGCCGGCCACCTTTTGCCACCGGCCCTTGACCCTTCGTCCGTCGTTTGATAGGTTTTCCACTTGAAGATTCCGGGGAATGTAAAACAAAGCATTGAAGTGGAGGTTACTCATGAACAGAAGGATGTTTCTCAGGACAGCAGGAGGCGCAGCGGTCGTTTCCACGTTAGGGTCTGTTGCTTCCCGCAGCGCGCACGCAGAAGTCCAGAAAATCGGTACCGGGATGCGTACCACCATCGCCGTATCGCCGAACTGGTTTCCCGGCTCGCACGTGGAAAAGATTGAGCAGATAGCGGCGTACGGTTTCCGGGCGTTCGAGAATCTCGGCGCGGGCGGTTGGAGAGACAAAGAGGCGGTTCGAGCGAAGTGCCAGGAGCTTGGGATTCGGATCGGCGCCATCGGCGCAGGCGGCTCCATCGGCGGTTGGGGGCCCAATGACCCGGCTCACCACGAGAGATTTGTCGGCAGCGTCAAGCGAGCCATCGAAAACGCTAAGAAGCTCGGCACGAAGGTCCTGCTGGCGCTGACTGGCGCCGACCGAAAAGGTGTGTCAAAAGAGGAGCAGTTGGATGCCGTCGGCAAAGCCGGGCAACTCGTCGCTCCCATGGTCGAGGACGCAGGGATGACCCTGGTCTGGGAAACCCTCAACGTCCTGGTTGACCATCCGGGCTACTTTCTCATCTATTCTAAGGACGGCTCGGAATTGACCAAGCGGACAGACCGGCCGTGCATCAAATTCCTTTTCGACATCTACCATCAGCAGATCAGCGAAGGAAACCTCATCAACAACATCCGTCGCTACATCAAGGAGATCGGGCACTTCCACTTCGCAGACGTCCCCGGACGCCACGAGCCCGGAACGGGCGAGATAAACTACAAGAACGTTTTCAAAGCCATCTACGAAGCCGGCTATCGGGACATAGTGTCCTGCGAGCTCGGAAAGACCGTCCCGACTGTCGAGATGTTGAAAATCCTCGCCGAGTGCGATAGGTGGTAGGAGGGGGCACAAGCGCCCCATAATGGCGGAAGCGAGCGGTTGTTAACTAAAGGAGGATTATCTTCTGTTTCTTGTCGGACCGAAAAGACTTCGAGCCGATGATGAGACCCCCGATCTGAAGGGGATGTCTGGCACAGTCGCGGAAAACAATATGGGAGCGGGCTCTTCGTGGAGACTTTCACCAAAGATGCCCCGGTCAACACCCTCGCCCCCAGTAACGTTTCAAGGATATCGTGACTTCTCTTCGTTAGATCACATTCTGCTGAACGCCTCGGCTAACGCGCAACTGGAAGGCGAGCGAAGACCGGCCTTTCAGTTGTCGCGTTCAGCCGGTTGTCATCTATTCTGATCGGTCTTGAAATCACCTGGACGGGATCTAACGGCCACTGTCTAGAATCTCCTTAATCGCCTCCTCGGCAGCTTCGCGAACCTTCTCGTCTGCGTCCTTCTTGGCGATCTCCCTCAAAGACTGTAACGCCTTCCTATCGCCGGTCCTTCCGAGCATTCTTACGGCAAGCCAACGTTCAGCTTGGCCAGCTTGGACCATGCTCATTAAGGCATTGTAGCTCTTCTTCGAATCGAAGTTCCCCAAAGCATAGAGTGCCGCGATTCGAGTATGAAGCTGCGAATCCTCGAGACAAGCAATAATTGGGTCTAATGCTCTGGCATCCCGAATTTGCCCCAGAGCGTATATAGCATTTCTTCTTACGGATAGATGCGGTATGGGCAATGACTCTCCGATAATTCCTTCTCTTATATTTACAAAATGGGCCTCGTAGAAGAGAGGCCGGGCAACAACAAAGCGAAAGTCAACGCGTAGGGTACTTCGATCGTTGAGGGACTTGATTAGTTCGTCCACAGCCTGCTTGTCTTTCACTCTTGCGAGAGCATAACAGGCGTAGTTTCTCAGTAGAATAGAGCTGTGGTCCAAGGCGTCCACAAGGGCCTGCGTTGCGGCGGCGTCCTGAAGCTCACCCAGGACCCAAACTGCAATATGTTGGCTTTTCTGTGGACCGCTCTTGAGCGTTCTTATCAGAGCCTCTGTTGATCTTCGGTCTCCTGATTTCGCGAGAATGCGGGCAACAACGCCTGTAAGCTCTAAGGTGCCATCCTCAAGCCCTTGAATTATGAGTTCCACCTTTGGTTCGCTGGCTCTCAGCAAGGCTGCGCCTGCTGGTGAGTATCCGTTCTCTTTCAAGGAAGCGACCAACTGCGATTGGCCAATATCAGCGAAAGACGCGTTCTTGAGCAACGGATAGGCCTGGGGCTCTTCAGGTGGTACATCCCTGACTGCGCCCTTGGCTCGGACAAGTCGCAGGTTCTCGCAGATGTGTGAGATTACGGTCTTGCCTCGGTCCGTCTTCATGGAATCCACCTGGGGATTCTGATAAGTGATGTTGAGCACGGCAATCTCCTTCTTCGATAGAACAATGCTCATTTCAGCCACAGCGATGAGTTCAGGAGTAGGAGGGTCCCATTCGCCTGATTCAATAACAAAGTGACCTTTTTTGCCCATAGTCCACGCATCATTTCGCCTGGCAATCTCAACGCGATATTGCCCGGGGGGGACTTTGAGAGCGAACGTCCGATTTTCGGACCCCCAGTAGTCCTTCACTTCCCCTACAGGTAGGATGTAACCCTTTGGATTATAGATTGAAACAATCCATTCCATCTTCCAGTCCTTTGGGATCTCTGAGGTGGCCTGAACCAGGATATGGGCCACAGATTGCATCTTCGATTTCGGGAGTAAAGATACATAGATGGTGCTTTTCTCCTCAGCAAAAGAAGACGACAGAAAAACAGAAAATGGCAAGAAAACGATGAGTAAAACAGCCTGGCATTTCTGTCTCATGATTCTTCTCCTTTCCTTTTCTTGATGAGCAGATAACGATGAGTTAACTTGACGAGTGCCTGTAATTCTTCCAGATGCAAAACGACATGCGGATATCACCAATTATCATAGTGCAAAAAGTCCCCTGCGGCACTCGTTCAAGTTGAACGCTGGGTTAGGTTTTGAATATTCATTTAGTCCAAATTCAAAGGATGTCCCTTTCTTTTTACTTCATTTCTTCTTTTCCATTTTCTTCAGCCACTCCTTTGCCTCTTTACTAACCCATACACTAATGAGCCTCTTGCTACTTTCTCGAAGTTTGAGCGGGCCTCTTCCCAGTGACCTAACTCATACAGCACTCGACCTAGATCGAACTGGTAAGTGTCGCTTTCGCAGGCTAAGCATCGATTTCCATCACTTGCTGGGCCGTGCCCTGCAGAGCGCGGTGTGTTTACCCATCCTTTGGGAATATACATTTCCTGATGGCATTTCGCGCATTCGACCACATTGTCTATGTCATAACCGAACACGAACCTAGGCATTTTAGGATGTCCAGCTTGCGAAGTGGCTAATAGAGGGCAATCCTGCCAGTTCTCTTTGAGTAGATTATCGAAGTTGGTCTTTTCAGGGGCAGCCTCCATTAGAGTACGTATGCCTCTCAGGGCGAACTCCCTGCTTATGTGCGCTGGATTCTCATGTTCATCACGAAGAGAGCGAATTGCGTAGCCCACACCGTCCAATTGCCAGAACGCCTTTGCGGATGCTAGCCGGACGGACTCATAGCCATCGGCCAGTGCATTTGCGAGTTCGTACCATACTCCGACGGCCTTAATCTCTAACCGAGCAAGTTCAGAGGCAACCGCAGCTCTGACTCCATAATCTGAGGATTTCAGTAGCTCCATGGCAGCACCAACTCTTTCTTCATCGGAGGCATCAGATAACCTCGCAATCGCATCGTCGACTGGCGTGGTCCTTCTACGCTCGGCTACGGACGCAGGTTCTTTTTGTTTTCGACGTAACCAGTCAAATATTCCCATCTTGTCCTACCTTCGTTTGGCCTAACAATGATTATCTTGTTCCGTATAACATCCCAAGTCCGGAGGTCTTGCAGTATGAGACGCTGGCAGATCATCGCAAGAGTGCCACGAAAGCCACTCGTTTTCAGTGGCTTGCGTCACGGTCTTCACGTCTTTGTGCCCGAAAAGTTCTTGCACGGTACGAATGTCCGAAGCGCCCTCCAGCAAATGGGTTGCGAACGAATGCGGAAAGGTGTGGCAGGGGGCGTGTTTCGCTATCCCTGCCTTACGCACCGCTTCGGCAACCACCTTCTGGAGCAGTCGAGCAATCCTGGATCCCCGGTCGGCGATGTGCCCGGCCATTTTTGGATGCTGGCGTGTGTTCCAAGCGAACCCCTGCGCAACGAATTCTCTCCATGGCTCAGTGCCCCCGCGTTTTTCGATAAGGAGAGGTAACACATGTGGCAAAGAAGAGATCGGCTCAGTATCGGGCCCGGCAGGCAAATCGTCAAGCAATTTTCCCTACAGGAGTTTCCCGAGAAATGCCTCTCGCCCCGGCGGGGAAAGAGACCATGGCGCATGAGTCACTACCGACTGAAGCCCGTGTCTAAATGTGTGCCGGCTGAACCCCGGCAGTGATGAGGTCGTGGGTCTCCCCGACGCTGAAAAGCGTCCTGTGGGGTCGGTGGAAGCGGCGCGCCTGGCATGCCACGGAAATA
>JABMQX010000536.1 GCA_013203085.1 bacterium
CACTGCGACCTGAACGCAGCGCGTCTGCCAATTCCGCCACTTCGGCACTACACGGCGTTAATATAGAACCGAAGACCCCTTACGTCAACGAAAAAGGCGATGGAGTTTGATGCCTCGATTATAGCCGCGTTGGGAACAATATCAGCGTGGAGTCGGCGAGACTTTTCCAATAAGCGGTATGTGCACTTCTGGGCGGATGGGGTCTATTTCAAGGTGCCGCTGGAGCCTGATCGACCTTGTATGCTTGTGATGATCGGAATCCCTAAAGAATGGCAGGTTGGAAAAAACCGTTCTATTTGTCAAAGACTTCGAGACGATCCCGGGACACGATGAGCTTTGTAAAGCTCAATCCGTCGCTCGATGTCCTGTGCAAGCTCTTCTTCTCCAGCCGCGCGAGCGAGACTGAGTGCTTCTCCTAAGGCGTGGTGAACGTTGGCGTTGTTCGGCTGAAGGCGAGCCGCCTCGCATAAGTGGCTCGTCGCCTCTCTGAGCCGCCCTGTGGAAAGCAGCGCGCGCCCAAGGATGCAGTGCATGTCCGCGGGGTTGTAGGTCGGCTCGTGCTCGATGCCGCGTGGCATGAGCCTCAGAGCCTCCGAGAGGTGCAAGATGGCCTGGTCCAGATTTCCCTCGTTAAACATGGCCATTCCCAGGTCACAGTGTGCCCGGGCATACTTTGGATCGAGTCGTATGGACTGGCGAGAATGTGCCAGCCCCTCCTTGTGTGTCTTCTTGACGTGGTAGAGGATAAAGCCCAGCCTCTGGTGGGCCTCTACGTTGTTGGGGTTGAGTTCCAGTGCTTTTCTGTATTCACGTATGGCGCGATCTGCCTCGCCGACTCTGTAGAACTCGTGTCCGGCTCTCACGTAGGAAAAATCGTCCAGGAATTGCTCCTTGATCTTCCTGATTGCAGAGGCCTCCGCATTGACAAACTCCGGGATGTTGGCGGCACGATCGGGGTCCGTAAAGTGTGACAAAACGACGGGAGGGGTGCTGCGTCCTTGTTCGTCTATGTGGGTGAGGAAAAGCTGGGTGTAGGCCGAGTTGGCTTTTGAGGAAAACACCAGCCACTTACCGTTCGGCGACCAACTGTGCCAGGAGTTCATCCGCTTTGTGTTGCATCGCAGTCTTCTGGCCTTGCCTCCCTCAGCCGGGATGATATAGAGTTCGCTATCGGGCTGAAGCAGCATATAATTTTTCGCTTTGCAGAACACGATCCATTTGCCGTCGGGTGAGTATTTCGCGAAGAAGTTGCTCATGCCGTTGTTGGAAGCCCCCTCGAGTGGCTCAGGCTCGCCGCCTTTTCCGTCATTAAATGGAATCCTGTACAAGTCGAACGAAAAGGGCTTTCCTTCTTCGAGGAATTCCCTACATTCTTCGCGGGTCAGAAGCACCTTGCCCCGGTCTTTATCGCGCCTGAGCCTGTATGCTTCGCTTCTGGCAAAAACGATATATTTCCCATCGGGGCTCCAAGCGGGATTGCTCTGGACGAATTGTGGATCGTCAGCTCCCGGCAGTGGATCGAATGTGCGCGTCTGCCTGCTATATATACACAGAATGCCCTTGATCGGGAAGAAGAGCTGTGAGAATTCCAGACCGGGCGTGGCAACAAAGACGGACCTATCCTTGACCGTGCTCACCACAAAGCGGCCGTCCGGAGAGACCTGAGAAAGGAGTCCGAAGGTCGGTTCCCCATCCTCCTTCCTGTAATCATACCAGGTTATAATATCACTGGTGGCGAGGACCATTCGTTCGGCGATCCGTGTAATAACGTATGAGCCCTTGCTGTTAGCGTAATCGACATCCATGGCGAGGGTTTTGCCATCCCTGGTAAATGAGTGACAGTTCCCACAGACTGGGAGCTTCTCCAGGACAACTGGGGGCCGTGCCGAAGAAATCAGGCCAAAACGCCATCGGATGTGCGAGGGATCCTTGACGGCATCAACAAAGGGCAGGTTCACTTCCCGATAAAACAAGGGCGCCCCAACCTCGTCCTCGGATGTCTTGATTGTGATTCGGTCTCCCGACAAGATTCTTCCCGGAGCGGAGCGTTTGACGCCCAGCACAGTGACCCTTGCCTCTTTTTCCAGTGACCGCTTCTTTATGGCTTCCCATTCTCCTGCCTGGGGTGTCCATTTCGGATAATGGGTGAGGAAATTCAACCGCCCCTTTCCGATTTCGGGTTCCGCATTCCGCATTCCGCGATCTGCAGTCGCCAATCCAGCATCGTCCTGGAACTTGATGGTGATGAGCCACCTATCGCAACCGGATTTGTCGTCTTTCCAACGAAACGTGGGGGGCACAATTTCCGGAGGGAAAAGCGTCTCGTTGAGGGGATAGCGAATGGTTAACCCGTTGTATTCCGCTTCCTCCTCATAGACTGCCAGTATATCCTCTACTCGGGGCTCAGGCTTACGGAAAGCGATGAGCACCAACACCACAATAGCAACAGCCACGGCAGTGCCCGTGACGAGATATGTGACTGGTCTGCGCACAGCTCCTCCTGTGGCGGAAGCGCCTACTTCACTACGATCTTCGCTCACTTCCACCGGCGGTTGTTAGAAGAACCTTTGGCTGCCCTCCCGATGTTCTGACTGAAGGTGTTCTCTTCGTGACTCCGTGAAGTGGCAGAGGGGGAGTCTCCTCAAAAGGGACCCGTCAGGCCCTCAGTGTTCGTTTTTCGCGCGTTCCTACTCAATTCCGCGCAGACACGCCTTAATCGCAAGGCCTGATGTACGAGGATGAAATGTTACGTCCCGATGCCAGCACCGTCAAGAAAAACGTTGCGGTGCGTGTAACCCCTCAGTTACCGGCGGCTCAGGATGGAAC